>CAZJOY010000163.1:0-9750 GCA_964547705.1 uncultured Methylobacter sp.
CAGCACGAAGGCACGAAGGACACGAAATTTATTTATTCGTGTCCTTCGTGTCTCGGCAACTGCTCCTGCGTTGCTCTACCTCCTACATCCTTGCAGTCGTTCGTGGTGAATAGGTTTTTAAACTGATTTTGATAAAATTTTCACAGTCTCTTAACGCGAGGGGACAATAAAAGGTGCGCACAGCGCCCCCTACATAAGAACTTATCCGATCAATTTCAAATACTTTTGATACAAACTTTCCTTGTCCTCAACATGCTTGGGATCCTTGCTTATACAATCGACCGGGCAAACATCCATGCATTGGGGCAAATCATGGTGTCCAACACATTCGGTACATAATTCAGGATTAATGACATAAATATCCTCGCCTTGAGAAATCGCGCCATTCGGGCACTCCGGCTCGCAAACATCACAGTTGATACATTCATCATTAATAATAAGGGCCATACATACTCCTACACATTACAACACGGACGAGCAATACATCTTGCTCATCCAAATAAATTCAAACACTTTTTATACAAACCCTGTTTGGCTTCATGGATACCATCGTTAGTACAAACCGCTGCACATAAGGGTTCACCATATCGCTCCTTGCATTCGGTACATAACGCGGGATCTATCGCATAAGCATCCTCGGTTTGATAAATAGCTTCATGCGGACACTCAGACTCACAGACGCCGCATCGGGCGCACTTATCTTCATTAATAACCAGGGCCATACTTTATTGGGGTCTAAACTTATTAATTAAAGATAGGTGCACAAGATCGGGAACAAAACAGGACACGTCACCGTTCAACTGTGCAATTTCACGGATCATGCTCGAGGAAATAAATTCATATTGTTCAGCCGGGGTCAGGAACACGGTTTCCAATTCCGGCGCCAGACGCCGGTTCATTCCGGCCAACTGGAACTCGTATTCAAAATCGGATACCGCCCGCAAACCCCGCAAAATCACATTGGCGCCGTGCTGCTTGGCACAATCGACCAGCAAGTTATCAAAGCCGATGACTTCCACATTGGAAAACTCCGACGTAACCGCCCTGGCTAAATCCACGCGCTCATCCAAAGAGAACAGCGGAGCTTTACCCCTGTTAACCGCTACGGCGACAAACACTTTGTGATAAAGCCGGGATGCTCTGGCAATCAGGTCCAAATGCCCATTGGTAATAGGATCAAAGGTGCCCGGATAAATTGCAGTGGTTTGCATAATCTGTGATTTTCAAAAAAAGCGGCAATTCTATACTAAGAAAGCGCTTTTAAATACTCATTTATACAGCTTCTTGTAATCATAACCTGACATTATTCACTCCGCTCGAACAAATGGTAACCGACCTCGCCGGCACTTTTACTTTTCAGTTGCCGCCAGTTTTCGGGCATATTGGAAAACTCAAAGTGCCGTTCCGTTTCAACATAAATCTTGGCGTATTTAGCCAGCCAGCCGCAAGATTCCAACTGCCTGCAGGTTTGAACGGCCAGATCCATGCCGAACGGAGGATCGAGAAACACGACGTCAAAAGCTTGTGCATCTCCGGACAAATAACGAGATACATCGCTTTGCACAACTTTGATCCGGTCGGCGGCAGACAGTGCAAGCGCATTGTCTTTTAGACAACGACAGGCTTCGGCGTTTGTTTCTACCTGGATGACCGACTTGGCGCCTCGGGAAGCGGCCTCAAAACCCAAAGCGCCGCTTCCTGCGTACAAATCCAGGCACTGTTTACCGGCAATTTCATATTGCAGCCAGTTGAACAAAGTTTCCCTGACCCTTGCCGGCGTCGGCCTCAAGCCCGGCGCATCGACAAAACTTAATTGCCGGCTGCGCCAGTCCCCGCCGATAATCCTGAGCTTATTTTTCACTCTTGTTAGCACTCCCGCCGACGGTGATCGTTTGCATCAACTGCGGATCGACGCGGCGTTTAAAAGCATCTTTTATCGAGGCTACCGTCAGCTTATCGACGTTTTGCTGGAATGTATCCAGATAATCCAACGGCATTTCATAAAAACCGATCATCGATACATAGCCGGCCAGTTTTTTATTGGTATCGAAACGCATCGCAAAACCGCCGGTAATGTTCTTCTTCGCGGCAGTCAGCTCGGCTTCGGTAGGGCCTTGCGCAATAAAATCGGCCACAGTTTTGTTAAGTACTTCCAGCGCCTGCCCGGTTTGATCATTACGGGTTTGCAAGCTGATCGCAAACGGCCCTTTCCTGAACATCGGTCCGAAAGAGCTGCTTGCGCTATAAGCCAGTCCGCGCTTTTCCCTGACTTCATTAAAAAGCTTGGACACCAACGCACCGCCGCCGAGAATATGATTGCCGACATATAAATTGAAGTAATCGGGATCTTTACGAAAGGTGCCGGGCATTCCAACCAACACATGCGTTTGCGAGGAAGGAAATTCAATATGCTGCGTGTTGGCTTTCACCGGCATGACTACTTCCGGCAAAGCTTCAGGCTTTTGGCCTACCGCCAAACCGCCTACCAGCTTCTCGGCGACTTGCTCCGTCTGTTCCTTGGTCAAATCGCCGACCACGACCACCATCGCATTGGCAGCCACATAATATTTTTGATAAAAACTGCGAAGATCGGCGGCAGACAAACCGGAAACCGTAGCGATTGAACCGGGAGTCGGGTGTCCGTAAGGATGATCGCCGTACAAAGCCTTATAGAAAGCAATGCTTGCCAGCTCGCCCGGAGATTCTTCCTGCTGTTTTAAACCGGCCAAGGTCCGGTTCTTTTCCCGTTGAAAATCAGCTTCGTTAAAACTTGGGCTGGTCAAAATGACTTGCACGGTTTCCAGCGCTTTATCGAGCAACGGCTTATCCGTTAAGGTGCGTAGCGAAACGGAAGCCATATCGTTAGTGACATTAGAGCCGAATTGCGCGCCGACGCTTTCAAAGCGCTGGGCGATTTGATCGGCATTCCACTGCCCTGCCCCGGTATCCAGCAATGCGGATGTTAACGCCGACAGGCCGAACTGGCTGCCGTCACGCGCGCTGCCCGCATCGAAAGCAACCTGTATATCGACCATCGGCAGACCTTCGGTACGCACGTAGTAAACCCGGCTGCCTTGCGGCGTTTGCCAGTGTTCGATTTTTGCAGCCGCCTGCGCCGGATTGCAAAAAGCCGTAAACCAAGCAATCAATATAAAGCTGAGTTGAGCGGCCTGTCCGCTCAAACGAAACTTATGCCCTTTGGGTATAAAGCTGAGTTGAGCAGCTTGTCTGCTCAAACGAAACTTATGCCCTGTGGGTATAAAACTTAATATACTCATTATCTAACTCCTTTTTCGATCTTAGTCTCGGTAATATGCCCAGTGATTGGTAAAGGTTCCAAATAAGCGACACTCAACTTATCTTCTACCAAATATTTAAGCGCCACATCGCGAACCTGCTCCGCAGTGACCTGATTGACCTTATCGACGTATTCATCGACTTTTTTCCAGCCCAGGCCGACTGTCTCCAGCATGCCTAACTGCATAGCCTGGTAAAAGCCGGAATCCCGCTCGTAAACGGCCTTGGCTAGAACCTGCGCCTTAATCCGCTGCAATTCTTCATTATCGACCAGCTTGAGTTGCAGCTTGGCAATCTCTTCTTTCAAGGCATTTTCCAAATCCCAGACATTTTTGCCTTCCGCCGGTGTCGCTTCCAAGGTAAACACTGTCGATAACCTTGAGTGCAAGTCATAACTTGCTCCGACAGAGACGGCTATCTGCTTGCCACGCACTAATCCCGATTCCAATCTGGCGCTGCCGCCACCGTCCAGCACTCCGGCCAAAACTTCCAACGCATAAGCTTCCGATTCCTGTGCGGAGGTTTTTAATACCGGCACTTTATAGCCCATGACCAGATAAGGCAGTTTTGCCGGTAATTTAACCGTCATTTTCCGCACGCCCAACTGTTCGACTTCTGCCTGCGGCTTGATCGCTTTCAGTTCACTGGGTTTAAGAGGTGCAAAGTATTTTTCCGCCAATGCGAAAACCGCTTTGGGTTGCACATCGCCGACGACCACCAGCGTCGCATTATTCGGCGCATACCAACGCTGATACCAGGCTTGCAGGTCTTCGACTTTATAATTTTCAATATCAGAGGGCCAGCCGATCACAGGATTCCTATACGGACTGTTGGTATAAGCCATCGCACTAAAATGCTCCTGCATTTTTGCCTGGGGATTATCGTCGGTTCGCATCCTGCGCTCTTCGGTCACGACTTGCAGTTCCTTTTTCAACTCATCCGCTAACAGGTGCAAATTGCGCATTCTGTCGGCTTCCAGTTCAAAGCTGACAGCCAGCCTTGAAGCTTCCATCGTTTGGAAATAGGCCGTGTAATCGTTGCCGGTAAACGCATTTTCCTCGCCGCCGTTTTCAGCGATGATGCGGGAGAATTCACCGACGGCATGTTTATCGGTACCTTTAAACATCATATGTTCCAGCATATGGGAAATACCGGTAATGCCGCCCGGCTCATAGCTTGCCCCTACCTTGTACCAGACTTGGGATACCGCAATCGGCGAGCGGTGATCCTCTTTGACTAATACTTTCAACCCGTTCTTCAACACATGTTCCGACACTTTAGTCTCGGCAGCGTTGCTCGCAAAAACCGGTAACCACAATAATGCGGCACATAACAATCGCTTGTTCATAAATTCCCTCTTGGACCAATGTTAAAATATTTTAAATAGACACGGATAATGCTGATTGGAAAGTTTTAGACGGATTTAGTGGAAAATAATTAATCAAATCCGTTTAATCTTTATTTTACTGTTCTCAATGCCGAGTAGTCAGGATTAATAATGGATGACGCTATCAACCGTTAAAATTTTATCCACGCGAACATTTTCTTCGGCCTGAACCTGAACGGTTTGTTTAATTTTACCTAAACGCCAATACCAAAAAAACAACTGATAGCTACCGGGGTCAAGATTATCGAATTGATAGCTGTCGCCGCTGGACACACGCTTAGCCAGCATATTTTTTTGGGAGAGTATCTTGGTATTAAGAAACTCATTATCTTCGGATAACAGTTCCAAATCGCCTTCCAAGTCAATTTTATAGCTTGCCGTCGCCCCGGCCGGCAGACTCGGAAATGTTTGAATGCCCTCGCCTGCCCCGGAAGACTGAGCCACGAAAAAATTTTGGCTTTTAGGCGTATTGTTCTGAATCTGTAGGGTATCGCCCGTTGCCAACGCGATAGACTTTCGCGACATGCCGCCGGCTGTTGCTGTCAATTGATGCTGCTGGGGCGGTAAATTCGTTTGCACCAGGCCAACATATAGCTCATCAAGCTTCGCATAATTGACTCTATCGCCTTGATTATTATCGCCGCTCGCTTTCGTATCTCCGTATACCGAGTTGGCGCCGGGGTCGTTCACCGACTTCTTGTAAAATAAAGGATGGGAATCGGCGGATAAGCGCCCATAAACGCCGCCTTTGCCCTTTATCACTTTAGGTCCTTCAACACATGCGGACAGCATCAAAACAACCAATAACAATAAATATTTCATTTTTTTACAATCTTTAAAGTCAGGTTTTCAACAGGGGCTTTGCCGACGGTTAACTTAATAGGCTCTGCCTTGTAGCGCAAATGCAAAACCACTGCATTTAAAGTCCAGTTTCCCTCCGGCAGGTTATCGATGACAAAATCTCCAGGCCGATCTAAAACCTGGAAATAACGATCGGGTAAAATGATTATTTTGCCCTCCATATTCTTATGAACGGAACAGTAATAATTGACAACACCGGTATTTTTAAAAGTTTGCTCCAGCTTGGAACCTTTGTCTCCCAGGCCTAAATCGAAGCTCGTCAACGAACTCAAGGAAAAAATATTATGGTCTATTTCTTTGTCCTCATCATTGCTCCATTGAACCTTGTCCCCGGCAGCAATAACGGTCAGCGGCGAATGAAAAGCTGTCTCTTTCTGCGAAACCACCTGTACTTTCGGGGATGGGTTCGGCCTAGCAGCGCCCTCGGCCTGCAAGTAAACAACCAGCTGTTTAACTTGCTCCGGCGCTTCAACATGTCCCGAGATGGATTGGGCTGCTAACGGTTGCAGTGCTGCAAAATAAGTCAAACCGGCCCATAAAAAATAAAAACTAGGTTTTTTCATCTTGATGTTATTCTCGCTAAATCAGCACATGAGCTTATCTTATGACTCTTAATAAAAAGATATTCATCACCTTCTTTATTTCAGTTACCGGTTTATTATGCACCACTCTATACCTAATTGATACGCAAGCCGAACAGCATGAAATAGGACGTATTATTGCCGATTTGGACAGCGCCCAGGCTGAATTTCAACAGGACTTGGAAGTCGAACAAAAACAAATCCGGACGCTGACCCATGTTATCACCGCAGACCAAAAGTTCCGGTCTTTTTTAGCGCAAATAAAAGATAATTTTTATCCGTTTGTTGAAGAAATCGGCAAAGACACAGAAGCCGATTTTGTTTTTATGCTCGATGACGAACCTGCCGTCAGGGCTGTTTATTCGCTAGCCGACCGGGCCAAACCGCCGCTGGAAAACAACCTATCGAGCTTCGATGTTAAAAACAGCCTGGATTCAGGCTTGATGTCATCGAAAATGGTCAGTTTGAATGAGGGCTTATACAACAGCCATCTTATCCCGCTGAAAGAAAACCTGAGCGATGATTATGCGATTGGCTTAATCGTGGTTTGCAATCAAATAGACGATGGCTGGATAACCAAATTGCTAGCCAACAACAAGACACTCCAAGCCGTCTTTTTTAATAAAAACCGCATTGTCGCAAAAAACACCAGCCCCGAAATGGCCTCCGCCATTTTAAGCCATCAGGCAGACATCCAAAAAAACGGCCTATATAGCTGGAACAACGAACGTTACATTGCCAAACAAGTCATGTTCGAACAACAAGACCAGCAGGCAGGTTACATACTCAGCGCCAACCTGGATCAGGCATTACGCACTTTCAAACACTTGCAACAGCAGGTTTTACTGATAGGCGGCGGTATTTTGTCAGTGGGCGCATTATTATTCATGCTGCTTTCGCAGCGTATCACCCGCCCACTACGCTTAATCACCAAAGGAACTTTGGAAATCAAACACGGCAATTACCGGCATCGTATCGATTATCAAAACTCCGACGAAGTGGGACAATTAGCCGCTGCGTTTAACGTGATGGCCAGTGATTTACAGGAAAAAGAACTGATTCGCAGCACCTTCAATAAATATGTCGATCCGGTTATTGTCAGCGAATTGCTCAGCCAGCCGGATAAGTTAAGGCTAGGCGGAGAAAGAAAAGCGCAAACGGTTTTATTCAGCGACATTGCCGGGTTTACCAATTTCAGCGAAAAACTGCCCGCCGAAGCATTAATCAAGATTCTTAATGAGTATTTATCGGCCATGACTTTAGAAATCAGCCGGCAACACGGCATTCTGGATAAATTTATCGGCGACGCGATCATGGCTTTCTGGAGTCCGCAGCTTTGCAATGACAACCATGCGAACTACGCCTGCCAATCGGCGCTAGCGATGCAAAAAAAATTACAGCAATTGCGCCCACTTTGGGTTGCTAACGGAGCGCCTGAAATCAATATCCGCATCGGCATTGCGACCGGAGAAATGATTGTCGGCAATATTGGTTCGGAGCAGGCTCGCAGTTATACTTGCATCGGCGATAAAGTGAATTACAGCTCCCGTCTTGAAGGCTTGAACAAACACTACGGCACGCAAATCATTATCGACCGGCAAACGGCGGCCGAAATATCGGGGCTTGCGGTTAGAGAACTTGATACAGTCAGGGTTAAAGGCCGGGAAGCCGGCGAAAGCATTTTCGAGTTAATCGGGAAAACCGACGACATACAGCTTGAAAAAATGAATCGTTATCGACAGGCCCTGGCTTTATACAGAAATGCCGACTTCGCCCAGGCCGCACAAATCTTTTCAACGCTAAGCAACGACGCTCCCAGCAACACGATGTTAAAACGCTGCCTCTATCTACAACAAAATTCGCCTGAAAGCTGGGATGGTATCCATTCCATGCTAAATAAATAACGGATGTTACGCAGACACATGATAAAAAAGCGTCGCCGACGAAAAGCACAAAAAACACGAAAAGAAACAGTTCCAAGGATGCCACCGGCAAAGCATATCCAGTCAGACCTTCCAGGTTTACAAACCTGGAAGGTCTGACGTTCGGCTGGTTTTCCTACTGATATTTTTCGTGCCTTTCGTGTTTTTCGTGGACAGTGCGCAGCATCAGTAAATAAATCTTATATCTCAACCCAACCCAAGGATTAATCCATGTCAGACCTTAAAATTTATGACATAAAACCGGAAATAGCCACTAAAGCGCATATTACCGCTGAGTCATATAAAACCCTGTATCAGCGCTCCATCGCAGAACCCGAAGCTTTTTGGGCTGAGCAGGCAAAACTGTTTCTGGACTGGAGTAAACCTTGGGACAAAATCAGCGACTGCGATTTCAAAACCGGCCATATCCGCTGGTTTGAAGGCGGAAAACTGAACGTCAGCGTCAATTGCGTGGATCGCCATCTTGCTATGCGCGGCGATCAAGTCGCGATTATCTGGGAAGGCGACAATCCGGCGCAGGACAAAAAAATCACTTACCGGCAATTGCATGAACAAGTCTGCAAGTTTGCTAATGTCTTAAAAGCGCAAGGCGCAAAAAAAGGCGACCGCATTTGCATCTACCTGCCGATGGTCAGCGAAGCGGCAGCTGTCATGCTGGCCTGTACCCGCATCGGCGCCGTGCATTCGATCGTATTTGGCGGCTTTTCGGCCGAAGCGTTAAAAGACCGAATCCTGGATGCCGATTGCCGGTTTTTAATCTGCGCCGACGAAGGCCACCGCGGAGGCAAGATCGTACCGATTAAAGTCAACGTCGATGAGGCCGCTGCGGCCTGTCCCGGCCTTGAAAAAGTCATCGTGATAAAAAACACCGGCGCCGCCGTCGACTGGCATGAGCATCGCGATGTCTGGTATCACGAAGCGATGGCGAGCGCTACGGCCGACTGCCCGGCCGAAGAGATGGATGCCGAAGATCCGTTATTCATCCTGTACACCTCCGGCTCCACCGGCAAACCCAAAGGCGTGCTGCACAGCACCGGCGGATATTTGCTGCACGCGGCCATGACCCACAAATACGTATTCGATTACCACGATGGCGACATTTACTGGTGTACCGCCGATATAGGCTGGGTGACAGGGCATTCCTACATGGTCTACGGCCCGCTATGCAACGGAGCCACCACGTTGATGTTCGAAGGCGTGCCGACTTATCCCGATGCCGGCCGCTTTTGGCAAATCGTCGACAAGCATCAGGTTAACATCTTTTACACCGCGCCAACCGCGATCCGCGCACTGATGGCTCAGGGCGACGAATTTGTTAAACGCAGCTCGCGCCGCAGTTTAAGAATTCTCGGCAGCGTCGGCGAACCGATTAACCCGGAAGCCTGGGAATGGTATTACCATGTCGTCGGCGACGGTCGTTGCCCTATTTCCGACACTTGGTGGCAAACCGAAACCGGCGGCATCCTGATCACGCCGTTACCGGGTGCAATCGCTTTAAAACCGGGGTCCGCGACCCTACCCTTCTTCGGTATCCAACCTGAAATCATGGACAACGACGGCCAACTCAGGGAAGGCGCAGCCGAAGGCATCCTGGTCATCAGCCGATCATGGCCCGGACAAATGCGGACCGTTTACGGCGATCATCAACGTTTTATCGACACTTATTTTAAAAACTACCCCG
>CAZJOY010000164.1:0-9744 GCA_964547705.1 uncultured Methylobacter sp.
GCTGAGTTGAGCAGCTTGTCTGCTCAAACGAAACTTATGCCCTTTGGGTATAAGCAGGATATTTGCATTAAGATGATTTATCGTTCCTTCTGACCTGTATTTCAGGGCAGCAATCACCGGAGACAACGGATGAACAAAATCGAGCTGCTGTATGTTGAAAATGTGATTACCCGAAAGAAAACGGGCGTCCAGCAGACGCTGAGTTTTTTTATGCAGGTGGAAAACGTCAGTTACGATAAACAGGTTGATGTGGTTTGGTCCGGCGAAGACGGCGTATGGCAGACGTTGCCGGCAAGCTATCACAGCCGGTTGGAACACGATAAGGAATACTGGCAGGCCCGGATGCAGTTTCAGCTGACTGCGGAGCAATCGCTACCCGGCAATATCCGGTTCGGGCTGCGTTATAAGGCGGCTGATGCCGAGTATTGGGATAACAACAATGGCTTGAATTATGACAGCCAGGCCGACTCGGGCATTAAGGTTGTTTGCGCGGCGCCGGTGTTGAATATCGTCTTTGCCGACAAGCTGGACGACGGACAAAAAAACGTACCGATCACAGTCGCGGTCGACAAATTCAACGATGCCGACAAAGTGACCGTCCATTGGACGACCGACAACTGGCGGCATACCCGTAAAACCCCTTGTCATTTCAAAAGAAATTACTGGGATAAAGTGGCGCTCAGTAATGCCAGAAATCCCAATCAGTACGGCGCTGCAATCTGGAAAAGCTGGCTTCGGATCGGCCAGGCGTTTCGCGTGCAATACAGTATTTGCATCGAACGCGACGGCCAGGTTTTTTGGGACAATAATCACGGCAAAAATTATTCGCTTAGCCGCGAGCCGCTCAAAATTTTGATTCTTAACCTGCATTGTTACCAGGAAGACAACCAGGACTATAAGTTTTCTCAAATCGCCAGGGCGATTAACGACCTGGATGCCGACGTTGTTTGTTTTCAGGAAGTGGCCGAGCTTTGGAACGGCGGGGCAGGGGACTGGCAGTCGAATTCGGCCAAAATCATCAATGATCGTCTCGCCGCGCCCTATCACCTACATACCGATTGGTCGCATCTGGGCTTTGACAAGTACCGCGAAGGCGTTGCGATTTTAAGCAAATATCCGTTTATCAAGCAGGATGCGAAGTATGTGTCGGATAGCGACGATGTCTACAGCATTCACTCCAGAAAAGTGGTCATGGTGCAAATCAAAGTGCCTTATATCGGCCGGGTGAATGTGTTTTCCGCGCATTTAAGCTGGTGGGAGGACGGATTTGCCGATCAATTTCATCGCTTGTGCGAGTGGGCCGATTCTAAACAGTCGGCGCAGGTCAGGACGACGCTGTTGTGCGGCGACTTTAATATTGCGGCCGGATCAACCGGCTATCATCTGGTGGTTGATGGCCACGAATACGAAGACCAATATTTAGCGGCCAATTCGCAGGGCGTGTTTGAAAAAATCTTCAGGGTCAACGATCCGCATTGGCAAAATTATCTCAGCGACGATTATCGTATCGATTATATTTTCCTGAATAAAACCAGCGAACTACAGGTCACGTCGGCAAGAGTTTTGTTTACCGAACAGGATTATGGACGGGTTTCCGATCATTGCGGTTATTTTATGGTCTTTGAGCCTAAAATTTAACACAGGAGTGCAGGCTTCGCCTGCCAAGCAGGCGAAGCCTGCACTCCGGCAACTTCTCTTTATTATGGAGCTAAACCTATGCAGATAGCGGAACACTATGCCACGCCCACTCATGGAAACCTGGGCGGCTCTTTTCAAAGAGTGAACGATTTCAATGACAAATTCTATATCCGCTGGGGAAAAATAGATTTTGACGTATTTCACGGCGTTCAGGCTAATGTAAAGGTTATTCTAAAAGTCTACCGCGAGCATATCTGTGAAACGTACATCGTCGATACCGACGCTTACGATATTCACTGGGATAGGCACAAGCGCTGTACGCGGGACTTTTATATCCACCCGTTTTCGAACAATTTCGGCCAGATCAACTGCGTTAAGTTCGCCTTTATTGTGCATCTGGATGAGCGCTCGATTGCTTCCGAGAACGAATATATCTTTATGGATTGGCACCAGCTTCAGGGCGACCAGCCGCAGTACCGCAGAATAACCGGGGATTGGTCGACGGCTAATCACTATCGGGCTTACGAATTGAACGCCGGTGAATTACAGAACGACGTCGATTGGTATAACCATCATTTTGAAGCGCTGCAACTGGTGCCCAAATTCACCAAAGGCCAGCAGCATCATCCTTATCACCCGAAGCGTTATATTCACGACCTGATCGACAAGGTTATCCGCTGCAAACACCAGAATCCCGGCCGCTTATGTACGATTAAGGTCAGCGTGGATTGCATTGACGACCATGATTTCACGAGCCATTTAATCAGCGCCAGCGACCAGGGCGTGTTGGTGCAGTGCATCGTCGATTGGCGCAAAATGACGCTGACCAACAGCCAGAACTATGCACGCTTGAAGCGTTCGAGGATTGAATTGATCGGCGTATTTTGCAGTCCCAAACATCACCTGATCGAAGTCGAGCCGGACATGCACACCAAATTCATCATTTTTAACGATGAGGACAGCATACTGGGCTCGTTCAATATCACCTTCGACCGCTGGTGGGCTAACTGGGAATCGGGCATGACCTTTCATTCCAAAGGCATTTGTCGGCTGCTGGACAATATCTTCCAAAGCCAGCGCGGCGGCGTTATTCAAAAATACGGCATCGATCCCTTAAGCCATTTCAACCTGCTGTACACCTTCGGCCGCCACGTGATGTTGAACGGCAAGCCTTATCGCCCGCATCACGCGATATTGGCCGAAATTAACCGCGCCCGGCATTCGATCAAAGTGTCGTTGTTCCTGATCGGCGATTTGTTGGGCGATCATCACGACAGTGTCGTCAATGCGCTGATCAACGCGAAGAATCGCGGCGTTCACGTGCATATCTTGCTGAACGGCCATCTTGCCAGACAAGGGCGTGTCGGCATCGAGCGCTCGATGCACGATGAACTGAACCGGCCGTTGCTGCCGACGGTAGACCGCTTAAAACATGTCGGTATTGGCGTGGGTTTGGTTTACGGGCAAGACGACCATCCGGTGCCGTATTCCCCGATCCATTCCAAATATTGCATTATCGACGACTATATCGTTATTGAAGGCAGCTTCAACTGGTACAACACCTCGGTTTTTTCCCATGACCTGCTGATCGTCGCGGCCAACCACGAAGTGGCAAAGCCGTATCTGTACGAGTTCGAGCAAATACAGCGGTCGTTCAGGGTGTTTTATTGAATAGTTGGAGAGGAGCGATGCCGTATGTTGATTTGCCGAATACCGGCTAGGTGGCGTTCGGTATGTGCTGCGTATCTAGGTAGCGTTAGACCAGCCGTTACTATGCCGTTAAGCCTTTGCTTGCATCGGAACGTTTGCTTCGTTGTGACACTGCCATTAAGTTAAGCCGCTCATGGTTCGACAAGCTCACCACGAACGGCTTAACTTAATGGCAGTGGCCCGTTGCGAGCCTAGCGAGACGGGTGAATTAGAATGTTATCTAAGCGTGGATTATGGGCTGGTAAGAACACGGTATGTGGTAGAGGAAGTGAAAGGTCAAGTAGCTTGGTTGGATACACGGGAATTAGGATAGGTGGAAATTTATGAACGAAATAGCATTGAAGCGGATAGCTGAGGCTAGGGCGACGGGGGATGAACAGCTTGATTTATCGGCACTGGGTTTGGATGTACTGCCGGAACAATTGCGAGAGCTGAAGCAGCTTGTGTCGTTGGATATTAGTAGTAATCGGCTGATCCATCTACCGGAATGGTTGGCGGAATTGGCCCTACTGGAGAAGATTAATATTTCGTTAAATCAGTTCGCCGAGTTACCTCATAACTTCGGTCAACTGACTAATTTGCATAGCCTTTTCGCTTTTAATAATCAGCTAACCGCGTTACCAGATAGTCTTGGGCAGATGGATCAGTTGCAGCAGCTTTACGTTTTTAGCAATCAACTTACTGTTCTACCCTATAGCTTGGGCCAGTTGACACGCTTGCAGCAGTTAGTAGTTTTTAGCAATCAACTCACTGGGCTACCGGATAGCCTGGGACGACTGATTCAGTTGCAGTATCTAGATATTTCGGCTAATCAGTTCACCATGCTACCCGATAGCCTAAGTCAGCTGACCCAGTTGCAACAGCTCCACGTTTCGAACAATCAGCTTACTTCGTTACCCGATAGTCTGGGGCAATTGATCCAGTTGCAGCAGTTCCACGTTTCGTATAATCAGCTCACAGAATTACCCGACAGCCTGGGGCAGCTTGCCCAGTTACAGGATCTCGACGTTTCGCGAAACCAGCTCACCGTGTTACCGGAGTCTCTGGGCCGTCTTGCATCATTGCAAAAGCTCGATGCTGCTTTCAACGACCTATCGGCGCTGCCGGATAGCCTGCGCCATCAGGTTTTTCAGGAATTGTGGCTGCAGGGCAACTCCCGTCTGGAACTGGACCGTGCGTTGCTCGGCAAATATATTGAAAACTATGAACGTCATTCTTCCAAGGGGCGAAGAGCCAGCCCCGACGCCATCCTGGCCACTTATTTCGGCGCACGGGACAAAGACGGCCGTGCGTTAAACGAAATCAAGCTGGTGCTGGTCGGACGAGGAGCTGCCGGTAAAACTTCCATCATACAACGATTGGTCAAAGGCACGTTCCGCCGTAAACATAAAGAAACCCAAGGCATCGACATTTCCCGTTGGAAACTAAGCTGCGGCGATGATTACGTGACAATCAACCTGTGGGACTTTGCCGGGCAAGTGATCACCCATGCCACACACCAGTTCTTTCTCTCCAGCAACAGCGTTTATGTGTTGGTGCTGACGGGGCGTGAGGATGCGCAAAAATCCGATGCCGATTACTGGCTGCGGCTGATCCGTGCGTTTGCCAATGATACGGACGGCAACATCGCTCCGGTGATTGTGGTTTTGAACAAGTGGGAGGAACATTCGTTCAAGCTGGACCGCAACCTGTTGAAAGAGAAGTATCCTTTCATTGTCGATTTTATCGAGACCGATTGCCGGACCGGGTTGGGTATCGATTCGCTGAAAGCCAAACTGGCGGCAACCGTGGAACCGATGGACATCGTCCGCCAGCCGTTCAAACTTAGCTGGTGGAACATCAAAGAGCAATTGGAAAAAGCCCAGCGCAGGAAGAATTATCTGCCTTACAGCGAATTCCAGGCCACTTGTGCGAAGTTGGGTGAAGCCGATACCGATGGACAACGGATATTGGCGGAAGTATTCCATGCGTTGGGCATCGCGTTGAATTACGGCCAGGACGAACGCTTGCGCAATTCCACGGTGCTGAATCCGCGCTGGGTGACGGATGGCATTTATACGCTGCTGCGGGCGGTGCCGGACGACGGCAGCGCCGAATTGACGCTGGAGCGGGTCAGGCAGGTGCTGCCTAAAGAGCCGGACGAAATGCGCTTTTATTTGATAGAACTGATGCGCCGTTTCGATTTGGCTTTTCCGCTCAACGAGACCGGTGACCGTTGGTTGGTGCCGCAACGCTTGCCGCCGGAACAGCCGGAACTGGGCGGGGAATGGCAAACGGCTCAGAATATTACCCGCTTACAGTACCGCTATCCGGTGATTCCGGAAGGCTTGATGCCGCGTTTTATTACGCGCAGCTATCCGCTCAGCGAGGGAGTGGAAGAAGGCGAACCGCTGCCGCGCTGGGTCAACGGCGTGATACTGGAAGATCGGGGCGCGCGTGCATTGGTGCGGGTAGACGAAGAGGATAGGCAAATTCAGGTCGTTGTTATCGGCGAAGAATCCGCCCGGCTATCGCTGCTCGGAGTTATCCAAGCCGATTTTCGTACTATTCATGACGACATCGGCGGATTGGGGCAGCAGGAATTTCTGGAAATCGAGGGGCAAGCGGGCGTTTATGTTCCTGTCGAGACTTTGTTAGCCGATGAAGCGAAAAAGCAAAACTCATCCGCATCGACACGCCAAGGCACGATTAGCGTTAATCCCAGCATTGAATTGAACCGCTTGTCCGAGCCCGCGGCCCGCGACGATGAACAATGGCGGGCGCGGGTGTTTATCAGCTATTCCAGTAAAGATGCCCGGCTCAAGGATGAACTAATGACTCGGCTTAAACCGATGAAGGAAAGCGCAGGTCTGATCGAATGTTGGCATGATCGGCTAATTACGCCCGGCGAGGAGTGGGACGGGGAAATCAAAAGACAACTTGAGCAGGCGGACGTTATTTTGCTGTTGGTCAGCGCCCAATTCTTGGCTTCCGACTATATTCGCGGCGTCGAAATCAAGCGTGCAGTTGAGCTATCGGATGCCGACAAAGCTCAGGTCATACCGGTTATTCTCGAACAATGCGGTTGGGAAAAGGAAGTTTTCGGCAAGCTCAACGGCTTGCCGCGGAAAGGTAGACCGATACGCGATACCAAACCGCAAAGAAATGCCTGGTATGAAGTGGAAAAAGAATTGCGCGAGGTGTTTGAAGACTTACGCAAAAAGAAAACGCTTGGATTCAGCCGCAGCCGGATGGATTTTCTGCATGATTTAAAGCCTTAAATTTCGAATCGTTCAATCCGAGTATTTCAATTGCAAGCTTTGCTTTCTAGTCTTGAGATCATGGAATTGAAGTCGTTGATGCTCTGTTCTGAGAAAATGGATGCATCGGCATACGGAGGCCGATGCATGACGTCCAATCAAGCAATCTTCAACACCTTAGCTCCGCGAATCTGTCCTGCTTTCAGTTCAAGCAATGCGTCATTGGCTTGTTCCAATGCAAACAGCTGAACTTCGGGCTGGAGATTCATGCTTGCCGCCAAGTCTAAAAACTCCCTCACATCGTTTCGGGTGATATTGGCGACGCTCTTTAGCTCTTTTTCCTGCCAAAGATGCGCAGGATAATCCAGGTTCAGCAGGCTGCGCTTGTCGCCTTCTTTACGAATCGCATTAATGACCAGCCTGCCGCCGGATTCCAGATTCGCCAAGGCTTCAACAACGGGCTCCCATGCCGGCGTCGTATCGATGATACTGTCCAGTTTATGAGGCGCCCGCTCGATTGTATCGCCGGTCCATTTTGCGCCCAGCTCTTCGGCGAATGCTCTTTCTTTGGCGCTTCGGGCGAAAACATAAATTTCGGAATGCGGATATTGGTGTTGTACCATTTTTAACACCAGGTGCGCCGATGCGCCAAAGCCGGTTAGCCCCAGCCGTTGGCCGTCTTTCAGGCTCGACAAGCGTAACGAACGATAGCCGATGGCGCCGGCGCAAAGCAACGGGGCTGCGTGCAGATCTGAAAAAGATTCCGGGATTGGATAGGCGAAAGCTTCGGCGACGGTCATGTATTGGGCATAGCCGCCGTTGGCGTCACGGCCTGTCGCCGCGAAGTGCGGGCACAGGTTTTCATGTCCTGCCAGACAAAATTTACAGGTGCCACAGGTGGAGAAAATCCAGGCAACGCCGACTCTATCGCCCAGTTTAAAAGTGCCGGCTTTGTTACCGAGGGCTTCGACCCGGCCGACGACTTGATGGCCGGGAATGATTGGCAAGTAGGGCGGCGGCGTGCGCCCTTCTATTTCATCCAGTTCGGTATGGCAAACAGCACAGGCTGAAACTTTCAGCAGGACTTCCCGTTCATCGGGAATCGGAACCGGCAGATCCATCAGCTTCAGCGGTATCGAATGTTCTTTAAGGTTACAGAGCGTTTTTAATACCATGGCTTTCATGACTCTTCCCCCATATATTCAGCACGGCCTGACTACTAACGCTCAGCTCCGGCTTTATTAGCTGCCCAAAACTTGTTTTGGCTAATAGCTTATACATTCAGTTTCGATTGTGCTACGGCTTTTCAGGCAAAGCTATAAGTAATATCGCTAATTGAAACTTCCTGGGCGTCATGTTCGAATTAGCATCAGTGTTGCTGGAAATAATTATCCATGCCGTGAATTGTTATAGCCCATTCCCACTCATACCGCCAGAACGATAAAAGCATTTCGGGAGCACAATTGATGAGCAATCTGCAACGCATGGTGGACGATATTGAAATGGAAGTTAACCTGACCCGGCACTTGATAGGCAAGCATGCCTTGGATGACAGGGTCATGGCGGCTATGAAACAGGTGCCGAGACATAAGTTTTTGCCCGAGGGTTTTCGTTCCCTTGCCTACGATAACAGCCCGGCGCCGATCGGATTGGGACAGACCATTTCCCAGCCTTATATTGTCGCGCTGATGACTGATTTATTGAATCCCAAGCCTACCGACACCATCCTCGAAATCGGCACCGGTTCCGGCTATCAGGCGGCTATTCTCTCCAAGCTGGTTAAACAGGTTTATTCGCTTGAAGTCATTGGCGACCTGGCCGACAAAGCGCGTCTTAGGCTTAAGAAAATGGGCTATGACAATGTAACGGTTAAGACTGGAGACGGTCATTCCGGTTGGCCTGAGCATGCGCCTTACGACGGTATTATCGTTACTGCGGCAACATCTTACGTTCCCGAAGCCTTGGTTGAACAGCTGGCCATTGGCGCTCGTCTGGTCATACCGGTAGGCCTGGCTTATAGCTACCAGGAATTAAAGGTTATAGAAAAGAAAGACAATGGCGACATTGAGTCCCGCAATATTCTTGACGTCAATTTCGTGCCGCTTGTTGACAGGCACGGCAACGAAACAAAAGCCTCAGGTGATGCTCATGATAGATAAAGCCTTTGACATAAAAGACTTATCATTGGCCGGCCAGGGGCGCGAGCGTGTCGAATGGGCGCTGACCGAGATGCCGGTGCTGAGCGCTATTCATGACCGCTTTGTTAAAGAACGGCCGTTGGCGGGAGCGCGGATCAGCGGCTGTCTGCATATCACGACGGAGACCGCCAATCTGGCGCGCACGCTGAAAGCGGGCGGTGCGGAGGTGGTGTTATGCGCCAGCAATCCTCTTAGCACCCAGGACGATGTCGCGGCCGTGCTGGTGCAACATTATCATATTCCTACCTTCGCGATTTGCGGCGAAGACGGTAGCGCTTACTACCGCCATATCGGTCAAGCGTTGGATCATAAGCCACAGCTCACGCTGGATGATGGCGCGGACCTGGTTAGCGAATTGCACAAAAACCGTAGCGCATTGTTGGCCGAAGTTATAGGCGGAACCGAAGAAACCACCACCGGCGTCATTCGTCTGCGAGCAATGGCCGAGGATCGTGCACTCAAATTTCCGGTGATTGCGGTCAACGATGCGATGACGAAACACCTGTTCGATAACCGCTACGGTACCGGTCAGAGCACCTTGGACGGGATTATCCGGTCGACCAACATACTGCTGGCCGGAAAAACGTTTACCGTTGCAGGCTACGGCTGGTGCGGTCGCGGTATTGCGATGCGAGCCCGCGGACATGGTGCGCAAGTTATTATCACCGAAGTCGATCCGCTGAGAGCATTGGAAGCGGCTATGGATGGTTATCGCGTGATGCCGATGCTTGAGGCTGCAACGATCTCGGATTTTATTGTTACCGCGACCGGCGACAAGCATGTGTTGGATCAAGCGCATTTTGAAGTGGTCAAAGACCACTGCGTGATCGCCAATTCCGGGCATTTTAGTGTTGAAATCAACATTCCGGCGCTGGAGAAATTATCTGTAAAAAAACATCGTCCGCGCAAAGGCGTTGAAGCTTACCGGTTTAAGACCGGGCGCACCGTTCGGCTGTTGT
>CAZJOY010000165.1:0-9711 GCA_964547705.1 uncultured Methylobacter sp.
AAAACCTATCCATAACGACGGCAGCAACAACGACGCGGTGCTAATCGTCGTCCAACGGCGGCCGCCGAAAATCGGCACCATGAACGAATAGAAAATCCGTAAGGTCGCGCCCGACAAACCCGGTAATGCTGCCAGCCAGAACAGTTCATCAGTGGTGTATTTAAAGCCGATGCTGGGCAGGTTGATCACCACGACACTCCAGACCATCCACACCGCAAAAGACAACAATAATGCAGGAATGCTGATCCACAAGTTACGGGTCGCGATGCGCTTGCCGGTTTTTTGCCAAAAATCCGGGTCTTCCGGACTCCAATCGGTCAGCACCAGCGGCGCCGAATGACTGAGCCCGTTCCAATCTTTCGATACTTTGGCCAGCTCGGGAACGACAAAGCGTTCCATCCGTACAATCGACAAATGCATCCAGATCAACGCAATAGACATCAATACAAACAACAACATGAAGCAACTGCTCCAAATGCCGGTCAAATCGTTCAACATACCGAACGTCAACGGGAGCAAAAAGCCGCCCAAGCCGCCGATCATGCCAACCATACCGCCGACTGCACCGACATTATCGGGATAATAAACCGGGATATGTTTATACACGGCCGCCTTGCCGAACGACATGAATAGGCCCAGCACAGCGACCAGCAAGATAAAAGCCGTCGGCCTAATTGCCAGACTGAAAGCGATATCGCCTTTGATACCGTGAACGACGTAGTCCGTAGGCGGGTAGGACAGTAAAAACGTGCAAACAATGGCGACAGTAAAGGTCCAGTACATCAACACCCGCGCGCCGTAGCGGTCGGACAGCCAACCGCCCAACGCACGGAACAAGCTTGCAAAAATGGAATACGCGGCCGCCAGCATACCGGCCACTTTGATGTCGAAACCGTAAGCCCCAACCAAATAGCGCGGCAGCCACAACGCCAACGCGACAAAAGCGCCGAATACGCAAAAATAATACAGCGAGAACCGCCACACCCGGATGTCTTTCAGCGGCTCCAGTTGCTTTAGAAAAGAGTCTGGCTTGATGTTCGACGCGCGCCGCTGTTTAAGCGTCGGTTCGTCGTCGGTCACAAACCAAAAAACCGTCGCCATCAGTAACAAGCCTACAGCCCAAATCTGCGCTACCGCATGCCATCCGAATGCAACCATCACAAAAGGCGCGATGAACTTGGTCACAGCGGCGCCGACGTTACCGAGGCCGAAAATCCCTAACGCCGTGCCTTGTTTCTCTTTAGGAAACCAGCGCGAAACATAAGCGATACCTACCGCAAATGAACCGCCGGCAACACCGATGCCCAGGGCTGTCACGAGAAACATCGTATAGGTTTCAACGGTGGTCAATAGTAAGGTAGCAACAGCCGCTGTTACCATCACCGACACATAAACGATACGGCCGCCGTACTGGTCGCTCCAAATACCCAGAACCAGCCGGATCAACGAGCCTGAAAGTATCGGCGTGCCGACCAGCAAGCCGAATTCGGTCTCGCTTAAATGCAAATCTTTCTGAATTTGTAAACCGATGATAGAAAAGATGGTCCACACCGCAAAGCAGGTGGTGAAGGCAACAGTACTTAACCAGAGAGCCCGGGACTGCTGGGCGGGGGTGACGTTATTAACAATAGACATAATGACCCTTGCTCGTACACTAGATGATTTGAATTTTCACAGCAATCCCCTGGAAAATTTCATCTTGCCCCTATGGAATGCGAGCTTGCGGTATAATTCCAGAAAAAATAGTTATTAAAAATGTACCTCTTACATAAAGATGCATTTTAAATACAGCTTACAATATAGTTCTTTTCCCAGCAGCAGGCAACATGCAACTAACCCGTTATACCGATTACGCACTCAGGGTATTGCTTTATCTGGCAATGTCCCCGGAGCGGCAGGCAAAAATCACCGAAATTGCTGATTTTTTTAATATTTCCCGTAACCATTTGGTCAAGGTTGTACACCAACTGGGTAGCAAGGGATTTGTTAAAACAACGCGTGGCAAGGGCGGTGGCTTATCCTTGCAGCGTCCTCCTGAAACGATACGTATCGGTGAAGTAGTGCGCAGTATGGAAAATCATTTTAACTGGCTGGAGTGCTTCGATCCGGCACAGCAGGACTGCCGATTGCTGCCCGGTTGCGGCTTGAAACACCTACTGGCTAAAGCGGGAAATGCTTATCTACAGATGCTGGATGCTGCGACGCTGGCAGATGTACTATCAAACAGCGCACTTGCCGGACTGGCTCGGATCGAAGCATCGGCGAGACTTACTTCGAATGATGCCTCTAGAAATTAAGAATCCGGACTGAAATTGCACATTATCGGCAAACCGTAAACCGGCTTTTACGCCGTGCCGTTCAATTTTTTCCTGTACCTTGCTATGCTTGTTTTTGTAAGCGTTACCCAACCTGCCAGACTTCCGTAAAAGTTATTCCCCCAAGAGGACTTCCATGCTCGAACAAACCGCCCCTTATGAGTCAATTAGTCCTCTCTCAGAAGACATTGCTGTCGCGGCATGGCTGACTACCGCCGACCAAACTCTCTTATTTCAACGGCAGACGAATGACGTTCTCTTGGCCGATAATACTGATGATCTTCCGGTAATCGCAGTTGATACCGAGCAAAAATACCAAATCATCGAAGGATTCGGGTTTTCGTTGACCGGCGGCAGCGCAATGCTGATCGGTGGCTTGGCCCCCGCTGACAAAAGCGCACTGTTGCAGGAATTGTTCTCGGCCGACGGAAACGGCATCGGCATTAGCTTTCTGCGCCTCAGCATTGGTGCGTCGGACCTGAGCGAGCGTTGTTTTTCCTATAACGACAGGCCTGCCGATCAGCCGGACCCCGAACTTATTCATTTCGACATCGAGGCCGGCGACCTTGATGTCATCCCGCTGTTAACGGAAATTTTGGCAATCAACCCGACTATCAAGATCATAGCCACGGCCTGGTCGGCTCCGCCCTGGATGAAAACCAACAACAGTTTCATCGGCGGCAGCCTGAGACCGGATTGCTACCCGGTTTACGCCGCTTACTTGGTTAAATACCTGAAAGCGATGCGGAACAAGGGCATCACCGTTCATGCGATCACGCCGCAAAACGAACCCTTGAATCACAAAAACGATCCCAGTATGGTCATGCAAGCCAACGAGCAGGCCGAGTTCATCAAGAATCATTTGGGCCCCGCTTTATCGGAAGCCGGATTGGCCGATGTGGAACTGTTCTGCTGGGACCACAATTGCGACGTCAAAGAATACCCGCTGGAAGTTTTCGCCGATGCCGAAGCACGCCGCTATCTGACCGGCTCCGCCTGGCATCTCTATGGGGGCGATATTTCGGTTCTTTCCGAAGTACAACAGCTTTACCCGGAAATGAAACTGTATTTCACCGAACAGTGGGTGGGTTCGGACGGGCAATTTGGCGGAGATTTAATATGGCACGTCAGGAATGTGCTGATCGGTTCCCTCTGCAACTGGAGCCGGGTCGTGCTCGAATGGAACTTGGCTTCCGACCCGTTTTGCCGCCCTCATACCTGTGGCGGCGAAGCCCGTTGTGTCGGCGCGTTGACTGTCGGCGAAGAAGTCTCCCGCAATGTTGCCTACTACATCATTGCCCATGCGGCTAAATTCGTTCGTCCCGGTTCGGTAAGAATTTATTCCGGCCACCCCACGTCGTTGCCGAATGTGGCTTTTGCCACGCCTTCCGGCGACATCGTGCTGATTGCACTGAATGACGAAGCCGAAACACAATCCTTTGCTATCCAGTTTCAAGGCAAAAATGCGCTTGTCGCGCTGCCGGCAAAAGCGGTGGCGACTTATGTTTGGAAAGCGAGTTAAACAAAGCGTTGCCCATATCCGCATACGGGTTAAGTAATCTCGCTAAAGTTTTCCGGTATTTTGGAGTGCAAGCTCTGCTTGCAAAACAGGCAAAGCCTGCACTCCGGCTTTGAACACGAGTTGGAAACTTATATTCAGGTACTTATTGCAAATCTTTTAAGATTTCCGCTCCTACGCCAGGGTCCGATGTCTCGCAGGTATGCGTCTCGGCAATATTTGGAGCCAAGGGTATATCGACTTCATTGCCGCATTCCCGGAAAAGAACATTCACTTTAACCGACTTTAGTTGAAGAGAAAGATTCCCGGTCACCGTTGCCAAATCTTGGGAATTATCCAATACGATGCCATCTCCTGAGTCGAAGCTGATTAGTCCGGATAAAGTCGATTGCCCCGTGCCAATGATCGACACATAAGAGACAGTAGCCGGTAGAGGATGAGCCGCGAAGTCATTAAGAATATTCAGGGACGAACTATCCGGCTGCAAGTCCTCGAGGGCAATACTGTTTGGGTCGATATTCAAAGATAGAAGACTGCAAATACCGATATTGCCGGACACATTCAAGACATCGAAATGACTGTAACACCCCTCGACCCAGAAACTTCCCCGATGCGGCGCGCCGACGGTAATCAACTTCGCAACATCGTCCCGATACGGAATTGTTGTTACCGCATTCGCCTCTCGCGCCAACCCTTGCAAGTATTCTCTTGCTGCAAGCCCCCCCATGCTGTGACCGACCAGAAGAACCTTGGTCTTTCCGGGGTTTGCCTGTAAAACCGCTTGAATGATTGCCGCCAATTCGCCGCCCTGAACATCGAAAGACAGATTCTGATTATCGGAGAAATTTAACGTGTAGAAATCGCCTGCCATGCCCGTGCATGAAACCGGCTGACTTGGACTCGGTGGACAGTTGATCGCTACGTTTCTTGTCGCCGGGTTGTAATTAGGCACTCCGCCGAATATCCAACCGGCATTGTTTATCAGGTAGTCTCTAAATGGCGCCCAAGTATCCGCTGAAGACGCAATGCCATGAATAAAAATGACCGGGTACGGTATCGCGCCGCAACCCGCTTCTTTCATCCAGGCGGATAAATCGCCTATATCCTGCGGCGAAACATCGTTCAGTCTCAAGTAATAGACATGATTATCGGCCGAAGAAACCCCCAAGTAAGAATTGGTGTTGGCATAGTAGCGATACATATAAGGCGAAGAAAGCGCTACGCCCGACACCGCCGGTGCAAATAAGTTGGGATAAAACGTTTGCGCCCAGTTCAGCAGGCATTCGACATTGGGCGATGTTGCGGTATCGGCCCTGACCGAGGAATCGATAGCCGCTGCTGTGTTGCAGAACGCCGCGAGAATGATTAATCCCAATGCGCGTGCCAGCACGGAGCCGCTTTTACTTTGCCGATTGTTCATATTATTCTCCCTAAAGCCCAGTAACCAAGGCGGTTACAGAAGATACATCTACAAAATAATATGACCGTTAAAGCGGACGCTGTCGGTTCGGCAGCGCACAGATGGGGTGATATTGTTTCCGCACTGGACGAGTCATGAACGGCTACCGCCCCTTTCGACCGAGCAGCCCAGGAGGCCTTACCGAAGGGGCGATTAATCCTAAACTCGCTGAAGCCTGGGAACGACAAAGTCGGTTATGCACTACGCGCCCTGGAGGTCTTTTTCCATACCGTCAATACCCGCGCTGATAGCACCATGCACCAGCTCCGCTACCGCTGCCGCATCTTCGGGCTGCGATTCGAAATCAATAGTCCAAACGACAATAGCCAAACCATCGTAAGACTTAAAAACTTCAACCGTGCCTTTGTAGTAAGTGACCGGAAACGGCGATACCGGCCGAAGATAAACCAGTCTCCTGTTTGCGTCGTCTATCTCTTCAATCGTATCTTTAATATCGCCACCGCCGCCCGCGATAGTCATATATCGCAATGCGCCCGCCCCCTCGCCTTCCACCCTGCACGTCTCGATGATCGGAAACCAAACATCGAGTCTGCCTATTTTGCGGATAGCGTCCCAAACCACATCCGCAGGTACATTGAGCTTTTTTGTAATAGGTTGCTTAGTCATCACTGGCGTCTCCTGAATCAATTGTTTTACGGTTAAACCTAAAAAATGCAGTTGAGCGTATCAAAATCCCGTTCGCCCTGAGCCTGTCGAAGGGAGGGCGGGGTTTTGATACGCTCACCAAATGGGTTGCGGTGTGGAAATCGCTCATGGTTCGACAGGCTCACCACGAACGTTTTCCACACGCCTCAACTTTAAATAAAGATTTTGAGGCCGTGCCGTATCCTCTATTAGCAGCGGGCTCTTAACGACATGCCCAACGTAACTTTAGCAACGCGATCCGCCGTTTGTATTGGAAAAAACCGACACCTTAATGCCCGCGATGCAAATTCAATAATCCGGAGAACTGTAGCGTCCGGGAAGCCTCCATTTGCGGATAAATCGATTCAGGCGTCATGCCGTAAAGCGCCTGAAAATCGTTAATCAAGTGACTTTGATCGTAATAACCTGTTGCGTAGGCCACATCCGCCCAGCTCGAAAGTTCTTTACGCAGGAAAACCGCATTTCGCAAACGCACGATACGGGCATACCGCTTAGGCGTAGTGCCGATATGAATCTGGAAGCGCCGTTCAAGTGTGCGTTCGGATAAACCAAGAGTTTTGGCAAGCGCCGAAATAGGATAACTTCCATTAGACCTGTCCAACGCCTTGCACGCTGTTTGAATCAACAAATCTTCATTATTTCGGTTCAAAATCGACACCAAAAAATGCTCGACGCATTGGACACGTTCATTAGCCGTTCTTTTAACAGCCAATTGATCCTCGATTGCTTCTATCGAATATTTGGGAAAAATATCCCGGCAGTCCACCCGTCTTTCGGCGCAATCCCTGATAATGCCGCGACGGAATACATTTAACCCCCACGGAGTCAGCCGCGCGGAAACGCCGGATACTTTTCCCGAAGCGCCAAGATCGCTGCGAAAACTTTGAAAACCGGCCAGTCCGCTACGGGTTGTATAAACCTGTTCCTTATGCGCGGTCGTCAGTAAATCCGCATACAAAAAACATAGATAAGTTGCGGTATCCGGCAGAATCGAAAGCACCGAATTATCGCCGGCCAATAAATCGTCGTAATCCCAAATCGCCGAAACGTAAGGCTGAAGTAAGCGGGATGGCTGAAAAATTCTTAAACCCATAATCACTGCCTAATTTATTAAGCGCGGCAGCCTGGACCTTGCACGGCCATTACCGCTCATAACCGCCGATTTTGAGCGGCTGGCTTTAATAGTGTTGCGCCGACTAGACCGTGGCTGCATGTCATATCAAGTGTAGCTTTGGCGGATAATTTCCAAACAGCTTCTTAAAGGTTCACTTGCATGCATCCAAGTGAAGCATGGCGGTAGCAAAGTCGCTTTCGTCATCGGGGTTTTTCATCATCGCGGATTTTAAAATTTTTAGTTTGTCTTCCGTCGGTTTGAGGCGTTGGTTAATCGCATCAAGCTCGGGGCTTAAAGCTTTTAGTCTGGCTTGGTCGTGATTCTGGTGGGCTATCAGAAGTTCCCTCTTGATTTTTATTTTTTCGCATTGCTCCGTATGCGATTGCTTCATCAAATCAATCGCTGCTTCCACGTCCTTGCTGACGGCGGCAACAGATGCGGAGAAAAAAAATCCAACGGCGAAGACCAAAGTACAAAACAACTGCTTATGCAACACGGCCTTGTTGTGAAACACAGAATCTTGCAAATCTTTACCGCGTAGAATAACGAACATGTTGGGTTCGGCATTTTTATATTTCATAGTGGTTTCCTTTTAAAGCTGAGTTGAGCAGCTTATCTGCTCAAACTAAATTTATGCCCTTGGGGTATAAGGATTTTTTCATGATCGACTGCCCAGATTATCTTGCGGCTAACGATGATGACTTGCGCTAGGGGCGATGGCACTTCGCCACGGCAATTGTTGGCCGCTAAAATGAAGATATTCATTAAGTTCCGCATCCTTATTAACTGGGAGTGGCGCATTGTATTCGCCCGCGCCAGTTTTAACCCCATTTGGATGCAAAATCAACACAGCGGCCTGCTGCCGATAGAGTCCATGGATGTGCCAACGACAGATCGCAGCTTCGAAACCTCTACCTCATCTATGCTTCATCCAGTTTTGTAGAAGCTAACGCCATAAAAATGGCTTCACCAAACTCCCCTTCCCTCAGCCTCAAAAACCTTAAACCTAACATACCAACTTAACTGCTTAATTGATTTATGGTTCGATCATTGCTTTATTTTCAGCGGCAATTATTTTTCGACGCTCACCCTATTCCCCAGGAGAACATCATGAACTTTTTAATTTTCGGCATCCTCGTCTTTTTCAGCGCTATGACCCATGCGGACATAAATTATTCGGGAATTTGGAAGGACAACGACGACGGCACTTTTTATTCCATACATCAATCGGCCGATGCGATAGCCGTTGCGGAATTGAGCCAACAGCACGGCATGTTGCCGCCGTTTATACAAGGTGCTATCCGTTCTACCGGTCAGGACTTGGATTTAGCTATAAGCGGACAGGGCTTTTTCATATTGGAGCTGAGCGACGGTTCTCATGCTTACACCAGAGACGGCAGGTTTCATATTTCCGCTGACAATAAAATCGTTAACGACAACAGAGGCGAACGGCTGGTCACCGAACACATGAGCACTATCCCGAACAGCAATATCCCGGAGACGCTTCCCGGCAATACCGCAACGGAAAATTTCAAGTGCATCGAATCCTTCGGCTGTATATCTTCAACGCAACTAAGCCGAAAGCTTATTATCGATCGCACCGGCACCATATCGCTTACCAATGCGGCAACCGGCGCGGTTGTCGCCATCGACCGGATACCGCTGGCCTCAATACACCCGCAGGACTATCAATTTACCGGTTATCTGGTAACGGTAAAAAACCAAAATGCCGTATCCCAGTTTTATCCAGGCGAACAATCCTCCTACGCAAGCATCATGCAAGGCGTACTGGAGCAGTTTGAAGACGACACTAAAACTTGGCGCTCTCTTACCGGCAAGCTGGAAGGCAATCATGCAAGATTGTTTACCGAAAACGAAAAACCGGACGCCGCCAGTTACCTTCCGTGGCAGGAAATTAATTTTACCGATCAATCGAATGCGCAAATCATTAAGAAATGTCCTGTTAACTTAAAATTTTGTCCGTCAACTAGAGAGATTAAAGATAGGCAGTTAATTAAAATCTTTTAAACGATGCAACTGATTTTAAAGACTACAGGCGGTCGGGACATGTTGCCCGGCTGAAACGTTTTGAATCGGCTTTATAACGTTTAGCTTCTTCCCTTGCGGTTCGTGCCTCACCGCACTACGGGCTAAAGTTTCTGGCAACAATATGAGCAGAAAATTAGACGCAGTCGGTACGGTGGCGCAAAGATGGGGTTGAGAGAATTGCGTAACTGAATTTCGCGAGGCTCTTCCTGGATGCTTGTAAAATCAGAGAAAGGAATCAAACCAGAGGATGCGCCGACGACAGGAGGCGCATCGTTCGAGTCATTCGCCGGCATTGAGATCAAACGCCCCAGAATGCGGCCAATCGGCGACAGTCTTTGCCCAGCCGTGTTTGATGGGATTCCAATGGATATAATCGACATGCCGTTGAAAATCAGCGTCGTCGCGAATCGTATGTTCCCAAAATCGGCGTTGCCAAAGCCGATATTCACCACGTTTGTCGCGGGTTAACGGCATTCCCGATAATTGAAGTTCGTGGGTAAAGTTGGATTTAATCGCCCTCCAGCGTCCCGAGTAAGCGGCATCGCCGTCAGGCAGAGTCCAAACAGCATGCAGGTGATCGGGTAGAATA
>CAZJOY010000166.1:0-9704 GCA_964547705.1 uncultured Methylobacter sp.
TTTTAGGCTTTCTTGCCGGTCTTTGGCTGGCTCCGTTTATGGAAGAGCATCTGGCAGGTTTTTTTGCGATGCTGATGATTATTCCTATCGGCGTCATGCTGTTTGCTTTTGTCTGGCAATTTGTCCCTAAAACCATTGCTCACAAGCTTTCGGAAGGCTGGGATGCGGCTTTATTGATTCCCGTCATTTTGCTGAGTGGCTGGTTTGCCTTTAAAGTCAGCGTACCTCTGGAAACATTTTTGTTTAACGGTACCTTGCGTGACTGGTTTAAAGCTGAACTGGGCATAGGCTATGACCAGCGCAATGCGTTGGTGGTCGGCGTCGCGATGGGCTTTGCGGTTATTCCGACTATTTTTTCAATTGCCGAAGATGCCATTTTCAGTGTACCGAAGCATTTGACAGTAGGCTCTCTGGCTTTGGGCGCTACGCCTTGGCAAACCATGACCAGGGTTGTGTTATTAACCGCGAGTCCGGGGATTTTTTCGGCAATCATGATCGGTTTCGGCCGGGCGGTCGGGGAAACCATGATTGTGTTAATGGCCACCGGAAATACGCCGGTGATGGATTTAAGCGTTTTTCAGGGCTTACGCACTTTGGCTGCCAATATCGCTGTGGAAATGCCGGAATCGGAAGTAGACAGTACGCATTACCGAGTCTTGTTTTTAGCGGCTCTGGTGTTATTCATGTTTACCTTTATTTTTAATACGCTGGCTGAAGTCATTCGTCAGCGCCTACGTGAAAAATATAGCTCATTATGATCAGATTATGGTTTAAAAGCGGTGCTCCCTGGGTATGGCTCAATGCGGCAGCAGTCAGTGCCTGCCTTATTATGGTGGTTGGCGTGTTGGGCTTGATTTTAGTACGAGGGGCGGGCCACTTCTGGCCGTCACAAGTCGTACAGTTCAGCTATCAGGAAAAAGAAGGAGAAATCCAGACAATTATCGGCGAGCATGTCGATACCAGCATTACGCCGGCAGCGATGGCTAAATCGACCGGCTACACGATGGCTGATAATGAAGATACCTTGGTGCAATACCTGATTAAAGCCGGCAACCGGGATATTACCGGCACCGATTTTCGCTGGATACAGGAACGCAATATTAAGCAGCAAGAGTTTCCTGACGACTTGATGGTGATAGAGCGCCGGGAATGGGGTAATTTTTATGGCCGGCTGGTTGCCGTCAAGGAAAACGGCCAGACTATCGCTGAAGGCGAGCAAGCTTGGCCTGTTGCTCAGGCCAGACTGGATCAGGCTTTAACTGTTTTTAAGCAAATAGCCCATCTGGAAAAAAAGGAAGTCGGTGCTATAAACTACAGCCTGGAACGGTTAAGGCTTGAGCAAAAGAAGCTGCAACTGAAAAATCTCTGGGATGCGGCAGCCGAACAGCAATTGGCGACGGAAAAAGCCGAATTGGAAGCTGAATATAAAAAATATCAGGCTCAATTAAGCGAGCTGTATCAGCAAATAAGACAAGCCAGCCTGGTTGCAAAGACCGAAAACGGCAGTGAAGTTGAAATTCCGTTGAACAAAGTCGTCAGAATCTTCCAGCCCAATACGATGAACCTGTTTGATAAAATCGTACATTATGGCGTTAAGGTGGTTGAATTTTTAACCGATGAACCGCGTGAAGCCAATACTGAAGGGGGCATTTTCCCGGCTATTTTCGGTACGGTCATGATGGTAATGATGATGTCGGTTATCGTGACCCCGTTTGGCGTTATCGCGGCGGTATATCTTAGAGAATATGCGAAACAAGGCTTTCTTACCCGCCTGATCAGGATTTCAGTTAACAATTTGGCCGGCGTACCTTCCATTGTTTACGGCGTATTCGGCTTGGGCTTTTTTGTTTATATTCTGGGCGGCAACATCGATCAACTGTTCTTCCCGGAAGCGGCGCCTGCACCGGTCTACGGTACGCCGGGGCTGCTTTGGGCTTCGATCACGCTGGCTTTGTTAACCTTACCGGTCGTCATTGTGTCAACGGAAGAAGGCTTAGCCCGTGTTCCAAGAGCCATCCGTGAGGGTAGCTTGGCATTAGGTGCGACTAAACTGGAAACCCTGTGGTTGACAGTATTGCCGATGGCAAGCCCTGCGATGATGACCGGCTTGATTCTGGCGGTAGCACGGGCGGCCGGCGAAGTGGCTCCGTTAATGTTGGTCGGCGTCGTCAAGCTGGCGCCAACATTGCCGTTGGACGGCAATTACCCATTTTTGCATTTGGACAGGAAATTTATGCATCTAGGATTTCATATCTACGATGTCGGCTTTCAAAGCCCGAACGTTGAGGCGGCGAGGCCGTTGGTTTATGCAACATCATTACTGCTGGTACTGGTCATTGTTGGGCTGAATTTATCGGCCATTTTAATCAGGAATCATCTGCGAGAAAAATACCGAGCATTGGAAGGTTAAACGAATGACAACACAACAAATACGTACACATAGCATTGATGTAAGTTCAGTTTTGCGCGATCCGAAAAAAACTGACGAGCCGGTTGAACCTTGCATCAAGGTAGAAAATTTAAATCTTTTCTATGGAGAAAAACAGGCTTTACATGGCGTTAATATGGAAATGCCCAAGAAAAAAGTCACGGCTTATATCGGGCCCAGCGGCTGCGGAAAATCGACATTACTGCGCTGCATCAACCGGATGAACGACCTGGTCGATAACGTGACCATTGAAGGCAAGATTTTGCTGGATAATGAAAATATCTACGATAAAGAGGTCAATGTGGCGGCTTTGCGCAGACGCGTGGGCATGGTGTTCCAAAAACCCAACCCTTTCCCCAAATCTATTTTCGAGAACGTCACTTACGGGCTTAGGATTCAAGGCATTAACGACAAACGGATATTGGAGGAAACGGTCGAAAATTCGCTACGTGGCGCAGCGTTGTGGGATGAAGTCAAAGACCGCTTGAACGATAACGCGTTGGGCTTGTCAGGCGGACAGCAGCAACGTTTGGTTATTGCCAGGGCGATTGCGATAGAGCCGGAAGTGCTGCTGCTGGATGAGCCTGCATCGGCGCTGGACCCTATTTCAACGTTAAAAATCGAAGAGCTGATCAATGAGCTCAAAGAAAAATATACAATCGTTATCGTAACGCACAACATGCAGCAGGCCGCCCGGGTTTCCGATTACACTGCGTTTATGTTTATGGGCGAATTGATCGAGATCGGTACAACCAGCGAGCTGTTTACCAATCCCCGAAAAAAACAAACCGAAGATTACATTACCGGTCGTTACGGCTAACCAGGAGCAAGCAATGGACAACAGTAAAATAGGGCAACATATTTCAGGCCAGTTTAATAAAGAGCTGGAAGATGTGCGCAATAAAGTTCTAACCATGGGCGGACTGGTTGAGCAGCAAATAGAACTGTCGGTAATGGCTTTCGCAACCGGCGACCTGGAAATGGCCGAACTGGTCATCAAACAGGACAATCAGGTCGATGCGTTGGAAATGGCTATAGATCAGGAATGCATGCAGATTTTAGCGTTGCGGCAGCCTGCGGCATTCGATTTGAGATTGCTGATCACAATAATCAAGGTGGTCAATGATCTTGAACGCGTCGGCGACATGGCTGAACGTATCGCCGAGATGGCAATACAGTTATCCAATGCCGACACCAAACGCGACCAATATTTTGAATTGGAACACATGGCTGAATTGGTTCAGGATATGCTGCATGGCGCTTTGGACGTATTCGCCAGAATGAATGTAGAGGATGTACCGTCGATTACCGGGCTGGATGAAAATGTCGATCGCGAATACGGCAGCATTATCCGCCAGCTGATCACAAAAATGATGGAAGATCCGAGAAATATTACCCGGATGCTGGATGTGTTATGGATTGCCCGCTCACTGGAAAGAATCGGCGATCATGCCTGTAATATTTGCGAACATTTGGTTTATATGGTCAAAGGCGAAGATGTGCGGCATTTGACTCAGGAAGAACTTGAAAAGAAGATGAAGGAATAACAGAGTGCCGTAGTCTGAATAGACCAGTTCGAATATCAGCGAGGATTGGTTTATTCGGCACAAGGCCTTGTTCCAAACACGTACAAGCAGATTCTGATATTTCTATTCGTGAAACAAACGGTTTTAATTGATCCATGAAAAATCGTAATCACATTAAATAGCGATTTTAGCTCTTAAGCTTATCAACCAAACCCGTTACCCTCTCAATTTTTTGCCTGACTGTCTCAGCGAATACCGTTTCACTGGCTACCAGTTTGATGATTTTTTTAGCGCGGGTAATTGCGGTATATAGCAGTTCTTTGGTTAACACCGGATTCATTACTTCGGGCAGGACGATTAACACTTCCTCGAATTCAGAGCCTTGGCTTTTATGGATGGTCATCGCAAAAACGGTTTCGCAATTCGGTAGGCGTGCTGGCAGGTACTTCTTAATGCTGCCGTCAGGACGTTGGAAGAATACCATTAACTTACCGGCCCCGTCAGCGCTCAGGGCTGAAGAAAAGTCTTGGATGCAAATGCCAATATCGCCGTTATAAAGATTTAGTGCCGCGTTGTTCTGTGTGATCATGACCGGCCTCCCCGAATACCATAAACCGGACAAAGCGATCCGGTTTTGCTCGGCCAGTTTTTGTTCAACCCGGTCATTGATGTCGGCAACGCTGTTCTTTCCCTGCCGGTTGGAACACAGGACCTGAAAGCGGCTGAACGTCTTAAAAATCTGCTCAAATTCTGCGTTGGCTTTAATCAACTGTAAATACTCAGCTTGCTGTTCAGCGATGTAATCGATTAAATCTCCATCGAAACATTGCACTGCGCCGTCTCCTCCATCGGCCAAAAGCTGCCAGGCGAGTGGGTCTTGCTGAAGATTGACTGCTTCGGCCAGCTCTTTGATAGCGCCGCCGAAACGATGCGATTTGTTTAATGTGTATACATTGTTTTGCAGAGCCTCAGCCTGCGCTAAATCGGCTAACACGGCGCCGGATTCTACCGAGGCCAGCTGATCTTTGTCGCCAAGCAAAATCAAGCGGGCACCCGGTTTTAGCGCGTCAACCAATTTACTCATCAAAGCCAGATCGACCATCGATGCTTCGTCAACCACGACCAAGTCGTAAGCCAACGGTCTATCGGCATGATAACGAAAATACGGGGAAGGCGGCATCGCACCCAGCAGGCGATGCAAGGTGGTAACGGCTTCCGGAATACGATTTTTTATCGCTTCCGAACACGGCAGTTTGGCCTTGCTAAAACCAATCGATTCCTGAAGACGCATCGCGGCCTTTCCGGTCGGCGCTGCCAAGGCGATATGCAGCGGATGTTCCGCCAACTCCTGTAACAACGCCAGAATTTTAACAACTGTAAACGTTTTTCCGGTTCCCGGCCCGCCGGTTATGATGCTGAATGATTTTCTGGCCGCCATCTTGGCCGCCTCACGCTGGCTGTCGGCTTCGGCGATTGCAGCGGTAAAATAACGGTCCAGCATGGCATCAAGATTTTCAACCGGATGCTCGATCCGGGTCATTGATTTGATCTGCACCGCCAGCCGGTTTTCGTAACTCCAGTAACGATGCAGATACAGGCGATTCTGTTCGATAACTAAAGGCAGCGGATTGGTTTGATTGGTAGGATTTGGCTCGACCAGTCCGGAAGCCAATAGTAACGCCAAGCTTTCATCGTCTATTTGTATGCAACTGTGGCCTTGGTTTTTCTCGTAAGACGCTGTCATTACGATAACTTCAAAAGCCTGTTTCTGTATTGGGTCAAGGCTGGCGCGCTGACTAAGAAAACGGGCAAAGGCAATATCCAATCGACTGAATGACCTTAGTTCGGTTTCCGCTGCTGCATCCAAGTCGTTTGTCATTGGTCCTCCCCAAACAACGCCGCCAATGCTTCAACCTTCTCCAAATTGGGCCTGTCCTGATAAACGCCGCTCATAGGCTGATCCGGCTGCATACCGCGCACGAACAGATAACGCACACCGCCGAAATGGGTTTCATAGTCATAATCGGGCAAGCGGGTTTGTAGATAACGATGCAGCACTACGGTGTAAATCCAGTACTGCAAGCCGTAATTATGTTCACGCATGGCATGGGTTAAGCTGTCGGGGCAGTAATCTTGAAGAGCGTTGGTTTTATAATCCATTACATAGTAACGACTTGTTCCGGAACTCGGAAACACACAGATAAGATCGATAAATCCGGTCAGATAACCGCACATCTGTTTGGCAGTCAATGGCTGAAAAGCCGGGGTGTCGCGTAAAATGTCATTGATCTGGGAGGCATCCATCGCTTGCATGGATAAATAAAACGGCATTTCCTTTAGGCATTGATGCTCAGAGAGGTTCATCAGGCAAAAGTCGATATTGGTTTCTGAAAGCGGCGTTGTGACTACAGCTTGTAATAATTCATCAAGCAAAGCCGGGCGTTCCAGCTTTAAGCCATAACGTTGACAAGCCTTATCCCGCTGCACAGCAATATCTCTACGCATGGCTAAGTCGGTGAATGCGTTGTTTTCCAGTAGATCATGCACGACATTACCGGTATGCGCGCCTCGGGGTAATTCCATTGCTGCGCTGCCGGGCTCGGATTTGGCAACGAGTGTCTGCTCTCCGGCCTTATCTTCCGGCAGCTCCGGCGCATCATGCTGGCTTAATGCCGACAAAGCCGTATAACTACTCATTTGCCAGCTGGTATAGAGCAATTTTCTACGCTTTTTTGCTTGCAATTGGGTGTGTGCAATCTTTTTTTGATAACTGCCGGTTAACTCTCCCGGGACATCCAACAAGCGGTAAGCTGCCTTATCCTGAAAAGCTTGCAGTTTTAGCTGTTGCCCGGAAAAATCCCTGCCCGTAAATTCAAATAGCCATGCCATCGCCGAATCATTTGCTATATCTTGCGAACGCACATCGGCCCAAGCAATATAACAACGGTATTTGGCACGGGTAACCGCTACGTAAAACACCCGCAAATCCTCGGCCAGCTCTTCATCTAATGCCATTTTCCGGTATCGCTCAAAATCCTTTGAGCCTAAATCGACTATTGTCCGGCCGTTTTCATGGCATCTAATTAATGAGCGTTCGCTTTTTAAACGATCGCTACGTTGCCAAAGATAAGGACAAAATACAACCGAATACTCCAATCCTTTGGAGCGGTGCATAGTAACAATTTTGACCGCATCGTCATCGCTTTCAAGACGCAACTGCTGATCTTCCGTGCTACTTGCCTTGGTAATTGCGTTATGTAACCAGTCCAGGGTTTTATTAATGCCCAGATGCTCATCAACAGCAGCCTGTTGTACCAGCTCGATAAGATGATACAGATTGGTCAGCTGTCGTTCCGCCATCAGGGTTTTAGACACGCCGGCCCTGATTTTTTCTTGACGAAGCAGATGCTGTATCATCACCATCAATCCGTTTTGCTGCCAATCCAGAAAATATCCAAGAAAGCGAGACATCCAGGCGTCGAGCTCGATTTCGTTGTTGATAAGCAGATAGAGCGTTTGTCCATCTAAATCAAACCAGTCCAAAGCCAGAGCTTGTCTGAGCAGGCCGCTATCACCAGGATGCGCTACGGCTTGCAACAGGCTATATAAATCGGCAGCCTCCTGCGAAGCAAAAACAGACTCCGTGCTATTTAACACAGAGGGTACGCCTACCATGCGCAACGCAGTCTGATATTCTCTGGCCTGGGAATTTTTTCTAACCAAAATGGCTATGTCTTTGGGCTGTATAGTTCGGTTCATCGGTTGCAAGGTGTAGCCGCCTGTCAGCAGCTCTACGACTTCATTGACAACCGCGATCCCGATTTCCTCGCCCGCCTTACCTGCCGTCCAATATCCTGTTTTACTATCAGCTTCGGGTAATTGCCACAGAACCATCGGCGATACGGCTTTTCCTGCTTGATGTAACTCGCCGTCATCAGCCGACAAGCCCGGATTGACGCTGGAAAACGCCAGACCCTCTAAAAAAAATGCCCGGTCTCTTTGAAACAACTTATTGACCGCATCGATCAACTTAGGATGTGAACGCCAATTTTTGCCTAAAGTGAATTGATGCTCGGCTTGTTTTTGCGCACCCAGATATGAATAAATATCCGCGCCTCGAAACTTGTAAATCGCCTGTTTAGGATCGCCGATTAAATATAAATATTGGCTAGGCGCGGCAAATAGTGAGGAAAAGATAAACCACTGACTGTCGTCGGTATCTTGAAATTCATCTATCAAGGCCACTTCAAAACGCTGTTGCAGTTCAGCGGTTAACAATTCGCCTTTTTCGCTTTGCAATGCCTCAGCCAAACGACTAATTAAATCATCGAACGACAGCACATTAAGCTTCTGCAAACGTCTATCCAGCTCCTCGCGCAAGTGGTCCAACAATGTTTTGCGAAATACCAAGGCGATTTGCGAAAACGCTAAAGCCAGTGTATCGAAGATAGCGGTATTTATTGCTAATTCAGTTAAATAGTCTGCCTTACGCTGCTCTCCGGTCTGGGTTTTATTGGCTCTGAATTTACCGCTATGCAGGGCTTCCGTCAGACCGTGCTCGGTCAATAAAGCAAACGCTTCAGCATCTGGAATGCGTGTGGTGGTGCCGTGCAACCATGTACTTAACGAGCTATAGTGATAGTCAAAAGCATCGGTATAAGCGGACTTGAATTTTCCGCCGGCGAAACAATTACGTAAAATGTCTGCGCACACGCTAACTGATTCTTTTGCCAAATCCACTTGCCGTTGCAATGCTTTTAATGCGTCATCCAGACTCTCACAAACCGGATGAATCAGGGTTTCCAAGCCGTTACCGGCAAATGCGGCAACGCTGGCAAGCAACGCATCTGGGGTTTTAAAACTCCCGGTTAATACCTCGACTTCCCATGCCGAACGTTGGTAAATCTGCTTACGCCAAAAATCATCTGCACAGGCCTGTTTAATATCGGCTAAATCGCCGGTTAATTCGACATCGAATAATTGCCCACTTTCCAGCGCATGTTCTCTTAACACTCGCTGACAAAAACTATGAATGGTAAAAATTCCGGCCTGATCGATATCCAACAACGCCATTTGAAGACGTTGTCTGATCAGTTCCGGTTCTATATCAAGATCAGACAACCATTCAACAATATTGCCGTCAATATTGTCCGTATCTCCATCCACAGCCTGCTTAGCCTCAGCCAGCCTGGAACGGACCCGGTCTTTGAGCTCTTCGGTTGCAGCTTTCGTAAAAGTGACCACCAGCACGTTGCCGATCGCGATCCCACGCTCGACTACAAACCGAAGCACCAGCATCGCGAGCGCGTAGGTTTTGCCGGTACCGGCGCTGGCTTCAATCAGGTTGATGCCTGGCAATAACTCAGTTTGAACCGGATCAAAAGTATTATTCATGCGTAAACTCAGCGTCATGAAGGATAGAGTGCTCAAGCCCAATGATGCCTGAGGTGGTGATTAACGTAAACTCGAGAATACCGGTTATCTGCCATTGTAAGACTCCAGCGAGTGAAGTGGATTACCCTAACTCAACTGCTCTCTAAGAGAAAGAAGTTTTAAAAGGATTTGCCGAAAAAGCGTAGCTGGGGAGCGCCAACGGCTTACCCGACAATATCGCTCAAAGCTCGGCGTTTCGCCACTCTAATGATAGGCTAAGGGTTGACAAAAACCGCAGTCAAAAAAAAACCCAAGCGGTTAAGCTTGGGTTTTGATTTAAGAGCTTGGCGATTCCCTACTTTCGCATGGCAAACTGC
>CAZJOY010000167.1:0-9699 GCA_964547705.1 uncultured Methylobacter sp.
TTTTCAAAAGAACAGCTAGTGGAAATTATTACGCCACTACTGAACTAGCGATACCTATTTAAATCCTTTCTTCTGTTCAATCTTGCCGTGTGGCATGCGCACAGCATGCTACACGGCTGTTAAATTGCTAATACCGTGCTTTACAACAGCGGCGCCGACTCGTTTACCCCAGTTACTTTTGCCTTTGGATAGTCTCCCGTCCGGCAATAATTGCCGAGCGTTGCGCAATTTCCCAGCTTTTTTCCTCTGCTTTTCCGGCAATCTGCTCTGCGTTTTTCATTTCAAATACCTCAATAAAATTAACATCTTGAAGCCAAAAACCAGTCAATAACGATATAAACGATATATTCGCTTATAAATTTATAATCGATATAAACGATAAAAACGATTGATTAAACCGATACAACCGATATAATTTTTCTCACGGTCTTCGATTGGTTTGGTTTCGCACCAACCTCTCGTACATAAATATTGTTAATCAAGGATCACTGAGGAAATTGCAATATGAAAAAAACGATGAAATTTTATCGAAATGAGTATTGGCTGGCTTTTCCATTGCTGGTATCCGGCACACTTAGCGCGTTAGGTTTCGTAATGTCCGGCCTTTTTGCAACGAGTGGTTTGGCAATGGCGGTTGGTTTGATCATTATGACTGTCGGCCTGTGCTTCTGGAACCGTAACCGGTACCAAATGTCGTTACAAGCTATCGAACGGAATCTATCCGAAAGCTTACAACAGAAAAACGACCACGCCATTAAAGTCTTGCAGGATGCGCAACGTGAAACTGTTTTGCAAGCTTGCGCCGATCAAGCGGAATCGGACCGAAAACATATCGAACCCTTACTGACTGATTTGGCGCAACGGTTCGAAGCATTATCGCAACGTTTCGGCAGACAGGATCAGGTACAAACAGTACACGGCGATTTACCCGTCGAAGCGCAAATTGCAAATTTAACGCAGCGTTTCGACGCCTTGATAAATCATCTTGATCAACAACTGACGACCAATGAAAAACAAGAGCAGAGCATAGATGGGCTGGATTCGTTATGCCAAAAAGTATTACCGATTTGGTCGAGTCAAGTCGAAATGGCCAGGGTGCATACCGAAGAGTCTATAACCAACTTGGCGGAACGTTTCGACGCCCTGTCAAAACGCCTCGATGCCGCCGTGGCCGCGTCTCAAAATGCGGTCGGAGGCAATAACGCTTCAAATGGCGGCATCGTGGAACTGTTGCAGGACAGCCAGGCGGAACTGGAGACCATCACCAAAGCATTGGGCTCTTCGCTGGAAGAAAAAGACAAACTGCTGCGCTCAATCGAAGACCTGTCCTGCTTTACCGAGCAACTGAGCAAAATGGCCTGCGAAGTCAGCAGCATCGCCAGCCAGACTAACCTGTTGGCGCTGAATGCCGCCGTTCAGGCGGCACGGGCCGGAGACTCAGGGCGCGGCTTCTCAGTCGTTGCCGATGAAGTGCGGAAATTATCGCGCTCGTCAGGCGATGTCGGCAGGAAGATTACCGAGACGATCGAGTCGGTCAACGACGCGATTGAAGACACTTTAAAAATTTCCCGGAAATTCGCCACACAAGACAAACAGACCCTGAGCAATGCGGAGCAGATTATTGCTTCGGTATTGAATCGCTTTAACAAAGCCGCTTCCGGTTTGTCCGACTCCGAAGAACTGTTGCGTACTGAAAATAACGCGATCAACTATGAAATATCCGATGTGTTTGTCGCCTTGCAGTTTCAGGACCGGGTCAGCCAGATTTTGATGCTGGTCGGCGACGATTTGAACAAGCTCGAACAGCATTTGAATGAGCTTAAAAATGAACAAGCCGAAGAAGGAGCCCCCCGCTCGGTTAATGTAGAACAGTGGCTAGAAGAGTTGGCCATGACTTACACGATGGAAGAGCAGCTTGCCGCCCATGAAGGCGCGAAAACCGAGATCAACACCCACCAAACCAACATTACATTTTTTTGAGGAATTAGACATGGCCAAAACAATACTGTTTGTAGAAGATTCAACTTCGGTTCGGACGGTGATGAAGAGCACCTTGACCCGCGAAGGCTACGAAGTGATTGTCGCTTGCGACGGCCAGGATGCCTTGACCAAACTGGACGGCACCAAAATACACCTGATCATCAGCGACGTGAACATGCCCAATATGGACGGCCTGACCTTTGTTAAAGAGGCCAGACAACTGCGCACTTACAAATTCACCCCAATCATCATGCTGACCACCGAAACCCAGGAAGAAAAAATGAACGAAGGCAAAGCCGCGGGCGTAAAAGCCTGGATAGTGAAGCCCTTCCAGCCTGCACATTTGTTGGCTGCGGTTTCGCAGCTGATCCAGGCATAACTGACGGGAGCGACTTATGACGGACGTGAATAATAAAAATCAGCCAAGCGGACGCATCGTCATAGAGGATGAATTGACCATTTATACCGCTCTGGAATTAAAAGAAAAATTATTGACCGCTTTGCCGGCGACTGAGGAGCTGGAGTTGGATCTGTCGGGTGTTGGCGAATTCGATGCCGCCGGCTTGCAGTTGCTGGTAATGATAAAACAGGAAGCGGCGGTTTTAGGCAAAGTCTTGCGTTTTACCGGTCACAGTCCGGTGGTATTGGAACTTCTGGATTTGTCCGGCTTGGCCGGCTTTTTCGGCGATCCGTTGCTGTTTGTCCATAAAACCACACTTGAAGGTAAATCGACATGATTCCAGACGAATATCTACAAACCTTTGTTGTCGAATGCAGGGAACTGCTCGAACAAATGGAAGAAGCCCTGCTGATCGTAGAACAGGCCACGGAAGATCCTGAAATTATCAATGCGATTTTCCGGGCGGCTCACACCATTAAAGGCTCGGCCGGCATGTTCGGCATCGATCACATTGTGGTCTTTACCCATGCCGCGGAAAGCGTGCTGGATAAGGTGCGTAGCGGCGACATAGCCATGAACTCCGCATTGGCGGCCTTGTTTATCGAAGCGCACGATCATTTGAGCGTATTGGTCGAACACGTCGCCGAAGACAACGAGCCTCCTGAAGAAACCGACAATCACGGCAAAAACTTGATAAACCAGCTGGAAGCTTGCCTGGGCCTGGAAGAGGCCGCAATGGCTCAACCGGACAATCCCGTGCCTGCGATCCACGACCCCCAACTGGAGCGGGAACAGAGTGAAGCCGTCGGGACCGACCTTTGGCACATATCATTGCGCTTTGGACCGGAAGTGTTCAGGATCGGCATGGACCCGTTTTCGTTCGTGCGCTGTTTGTCCTCCCTGGGCAGTATCGTGGAACTGGTGACCATCATCGATGCGATTCCGGCAGCCGAAGAAATGGATCCCGAAACCTGCTATTTGGGTTTTGAAATCAGCTTTGACAGCGAGGCCGACAAACTCGCGATCGACAACATCTTCAACTTCGTGCGCAGCGACTGTTTGATCCGCATTCTGCCGCCGCACAGCAAAGCCTCGGAATACCAACGCCTGATTCAGGAATTGCCGGAGGAAGAGATGCGCCTGGGCGAAATCCTGGTCAAGTGCGGAACTTTAACGCCGGAAGAACTGGACAACATCCTGCGTATTCAATCGGCGCACGGAGACGAGCCGCAACGGCCGATCGGCGAAGTGCTGGTCGAACAACAGCTGGTCAGTCCGCCGGTGGTGGAAGCCGCGCTGGAAAAGCAAAAACAGATTAGCGACCACAAGAAAAGCGAAGCCAACCTGATCCGCGTCGACGCCGAAAAACTCGACCAACTGATCAATCTGGTCGGGGAACTGATTATTGCCGGCGCCGGCACCAACATGATTGCCCGGCGCGCAGGCATGGCAGAACTGATCGAATCCACCGCCACCCTGTCGCGGCTGGTCGAAGAAGTCCGCGATTCCGCGCTGGCCTTGCGCATGGTGCAGATCGGCGCCACTTTCAACCGCTTCCAGCGCGTAGTGCGCGACGTCAGCAAAGAACTGGGCAAAGATGTCGACTTGGTTATCAGCGGCGCCGAAACCGAACTCGATAAAACCGTGGTCGAGAAAATCGGCGACCCGTTGACTCACTTGGTGCGTAACTCCATGGATCACGGCATCGAATCCGCCGAACTGCGTATCGCCCGCGGCAAACCGGCCAAAGGCACGCTCAAGCTGAACGCCTATCACGATGCCGGCAGCATTGTGATCGAAGTCAGCGACGACGGCGGCGGCCTGAATAAGGAAAAAATCCTGAACAAAGCTCTCGAACGCGGCTTGGTCAGCGAAGGCGCCAACCTGAGCGACAAGGAAATCTACAACCTGATCTTCGAAGCCGGCTTCTCAACAGCCGATGCAGTCAGCAACCTTTCCGGCCGCGGCGTCGGCATGGATGTCGTGCGACGCAACATCCAAGCCTTGCGCGGCACCATCGACCTGGACAGCGTCGAAGGCCAAGGCAGCACCATCCGCATCCGCCTGCCGCTGACGCTGGCCATCATCGACGGCTTCATGGTCGGCGTCGGCAACGCCGCCTACGTGATCCCGCTGGACATGGTGATTGAGTGCATCGAGTTAAGAGCTTGGGCCAAAGACGAAGGCGACGGGCAATATCTGAACCTTCGCGGCGAAGTGCTGCCGTACCGGCGCCTTCGCGACCATTTTGATATGGACGGCGACATGGTGCAACGCGAAAACGTCGTCGTGGTGCGCTATGGCGAACGCAAGGCCGGCTTGGTTGTCGATAAACTGCTGGGCGAATTCCAAACCGTGATCAAACCGCTGGGCAGGCTGTTCAAAGGCGAAAAGAGCATCGGCGGCTTTACTATTCTAGGCAGCGGCGAGGTCGCGTTAATTGTTGACGTGCCCGGATTGATGGGACAGATAGAACACGAAAAAGAAGCTGCGCCAATAGCGGGAATAGCGGCGGCAAGATAGTAGTGCCGGTCTTAGGCGAATTAATAACACGTTTTCGAGGAAGATAATCATGAAACATTGGACATTAAGAGCGAAGCTTATCGCTTTACTAACGGTATCTGTAACCGCATTGATTCTGGTTGGCGCAGTCGGATGGATAGGACTGGAAAATACCGGAGCATCGTTGGGCGAAATCGGCAAAAACCGGCTGCCGTCAGTGCTGGGCCTGGAAATTATCAATGAGGCGCAGACCGCAGCACGCTCAAATAACCGCTTAGCAGCTCAGTATGAAAACGACTACAAGGCGCAAGACCTGTTTGTTCAGATTCTAAAGGACCGGGAAGACATATGGCAGCGTGTCGATGAAGGATTCAAGATCTACGAGCCGCTCCCGCAAACCGCCGAGGAAGCCGAAATATGGAAGCAGTTTCTCAAAGAGTGGGATGAATGGAAAGCCTCGGACGTAAGACTGGCTGAAACCATTACCGCCATGAGCCGTAACACCGACGAGCAAAAACAGAAAAACCTGTTTATCACTTTTTATCAACAACTTGTCTCTTCAAGACCTTTGTTTGCCAAAGCCGAGACCTCTCTTGATAAGCTCATCGATATGAACATTGGCTACGGCAACGATGCCGTAGCCGCAGGAGATAAGCAGGTCAGTTCATCAAAAACATGGATGTTGGGCTCGGCCCTGACTCTGCTGGCAATCCTGATACTCCTGGGGCTATCGATACTACGCAGCATCCTGCAGCAATTGGGCGGCGAACCCGCCGTGGTGGCCGAGATCGCCAACAAGATTGCGGTCGGAGACCTGTCTTCGGATATCAAACTGGCTGCGAACGACACCACCAGCGTGATGAACGCAATGAAACGCATGTCGACCGCGATCCAAGCCGTCATAGCGGATGCCAATCGACTAACCCAAGCGGCGGAACAAGGCCAATTGGATACCCGTGCCGAAGTCGCCAAACACCACGGCGATTTCCGCACGCTGGTCGAAGGCATGAACGCCACATTGGATGGTGTTGTCGGCCCGGTTAATGCCGTTATGTCATCGTTGGCCGCAATGGAGCAAGGCGATCTGACCCATACAGTAGATGGCGATTATCGCGGCAAGTTGCGCGAACTGCGCGATACGGTCAACAACACCATGAATAAACTGTCCGGCTTGATTGGCGAGGTGCGTAGCGCCGCCGGCGCACTGTCCGGCGCATCGGAAGAAGTCAGCGCCACCGCGCAAAACATGAGCCAGGCCACCAGCGAACAAGCCGCATCGGTAGAAGAAACCAGTGCCTCGGTTGAACAAATGTCGGCTTCGATCAGCCAGAACACTGAAAATGCCAAAGTCACCGACGGCATGGCGGCACAAACCAGCGGCGAAGCGGTGCAAGGCGGCGAGGCCGTTAAAGAGACCGTCAGCGCGATGAAGAGCATCGCCGGAAAAATCGGCATCATCGACGATATTGCTTACCAAACCAACTTGCTGGCCTTGAATGCGGCGATTGAAGCCGCCCGAGCCGGAGAACACGGCAAAGGCTTTGCGGTAGTCGCTGACGAAGTGCGCAAACTGGCCGAGCGCAGCCAGATCGCCGCCCAGGAAATCGGCGAACTGGCCGAAAGCAGCGTCGAGATGGCTGAAAGCGCAGGTAAACTGTTAGATACGATTGTGCCTTCGATCAAGAGAACCTCCGATCTGGTGCAAGAAATCACAGCAGCGTCCGAAGAACAATCGGCCGGTGTCAATCAAATCAATACCGCAATGGATCAGCTAAACCAGATCACCCAGCAGAACGCCAGTTCGGCCGAAGAGTTGGCTGCCACTTCGGAAGAGATGAGCGGGCAAGCAGCGCAATTGCAAGAACTAATGGCGTTCTTTACTGTAGGCGAAATCGTAGGGGCAGCACCTAGAACCTCTAATGTCAAGCCTTTCAAACCTACGGTTAAAAGAACGGTAGTGGCAAAACTGGTCCATAACGAAGCCGAATTCGTAAAGTTCTAAGATACGGATATGAATGCAATCTTACAACCCGTACACAACCGGTAAATCGAGTGACAAGTTTTCATTGCACCGCGTTGCATTGCGAAGTAGAGGTTTGGATCGACGGAGAGGAACCCCGTTTATATATTGAAACAAGGGCATGACGCATATAGCCGGCATATCTGTAAAAACGAATAGAATTCTAATAAAAATATTCAATGCGCCAGGCTGCGTCGCAACAGATAGAGGTCGATAAATAGCTGCCGGCAAACCGTGTTCGTCAAACACACTCCATAGCTCAGAAAACAGAGTAAAGACTATGAAAAACAATCAACCTGTAACGCAAAACGAAGTTCATTTTTCTGAACAGGACAAGCTGGTTTCTACCACCAACCTCAAAGGCGTTATCACCAGCGTCAGTCCGGCATTTGTCGAGATAAGCGGCTTTAGCGAGCAAGAGTTATTAGGACAAAGCCACAATGTCGTCCGTCATCCGGATATGCCGCCGCAGGCCTTCGAATCGTTGTGGAGCACTGTCAAATCGGGACATACCTGGAACGGCCGCGTCAAAAACCGTTGCAAAAACGGGGATTATTACTGGGTGGATGCCCATGTATCGCCTATTTTCAATGATGGGCAGATCATCGGTTACCGTTCATTACGCTTCAAACCGTCTCGCGCCCAGGTCGACGAGGCAGGCAAGCTGTATGCCGATCTCAATGCCGGGCGCATCGATAATCCGTTCAAGCCGGGAAAAATCAAAACTTTTTTAAGCAATATCAAATTGTGGCAAAAATTGATGGTATTGGCGTTGCTGGCGGTGACGATGTTTGTGATACCGAGTTGCCTGCTGATCACGCGCGCCAACGAAGAAATGGCGTTTTCAGCCCGTGAAAAACTCGGGGTCGAATATGAGAGGAAAATCATAACGCTGGTGCAATTAGTGCAACAGCACCGCGGGCTATCCAACCTGGTTCTATCCGGCGACACGGGCAGCACCGACAAATGGGAAACCAAACGCAGTGAGATCAACGATCAGGTCAAAGCGATCGATGCCGTCAACAGCAGATTGTCCGAGCTGGGTTTGACCGAGCATTGGCGGGGCGTGCGTAACGATTGGGAGCGGCTTGCGGCGTCTGTCGCCGGGCTGGATGCCAATACCAGCCTGGTCAACCATAATGCATTCATTGAAAAAATCTTTATTTTCAACCGGAAACTTAGCGACGTATCGAATCTGGCTCTGGATCCGGAAGTCGATACCTATTACATGGTGACGATTGCGGTAAACCAGCTTCCGAACATGACGGAGTTACTGGGACAACTGAGAGCGAAAGGTGCCGGTATTCTGGAAAAAAAGGCTATTACCCCAGAAGACAAAACAGTTCTTCAGCAACTTACCGGAGCGCTGAGTAAAAGTCAGATGCTGATTAACGAAAGCGCGGCAAAAATATCGGGCACCGACGCTTCGTTACGCGCCGATATGGACAAAATGACCGATGACGTTGATAAAATCATTCATTTGGTCGATGAAAAAATCATCAGCCCGGCAAAACTGGAATTTTCCAGCAAGGAATACTTTGCTGCGATAACAGCAACCATCAACCAACGCTTTGCGGCCTGTGAAAGCTTCAACAGCGCGCTTAACGATGCGCTGACTGCCCGTATTCAGCGCATCAACACGCTCAAAAATACGGTTCTGGCCGTCGTGCTAAGTTTATTTGCCGTATTTTTAGTGTTGAGCTGGTTTATCGGCAGCGGCATTTTGCACCCGGTTTCGGCCTTAATCGATACGATGAGCAAACTCGGACGCGGCGAAATGCCGACACGCGACGAAAGTAATTACGGTTTTGAGTTTAATCAGCTTGAGGAAAGCGTGAATTTGGTCGTCTTGGGCATACAGGCATTGATTGCCGACGCCGTCATACTTTCCGGAAGCGCTATCGAAGGCAAGTTGGCGACTCGAGCCGACGCAGGCAAGCATTTGGGCGACTACCGCAAGATCGTCGATGGCTTTAACACGACGCTGGACAGCATTGTCGTGCCGCTCAATGAAGCGGTCGAAGTGCTGAATCGGGTTGAGCAGGGCGACTTAACCCAGCCCATTAATGGTGATTACCAAGGGCAGATGAAAGACTTCAAGAACACCGTTAACAATACCATCGACAAGCTGGCGCAAACTATCAGCGAAGTCATCAACACCGCCGGGCAGCTCGGCAATGCTTCCGAACAAGTCAGCGCCACCGCACAAGCCTTAGCTCAAACAAGCAGCGAACAAGCGGCCAACGTTGAGGAAACCGGCGCGGCGATCGAACAGATGTCGGCCTCAATTAAGCAGAACTCTGTGAACGCCAACGTCACCGACGGCATAGCCATTCAAACCAGCAACGAAGCGGTTCAAGGCGGGGAAGCGGTTAAACAGACCGCCAGCGCGATGAAGAGTATCGCCGGCAAGATCGGCATCATCGACGATATTGCTTACCAAACCAACTTGCTGGCCTTGAATGCGGCGATTGAAGCCGCCCGAGCCGGAGAACACGGAAAAGGCTTTGCGGTGGTCGCGGCCGAAGTGCGCAAACTGGCCGAACGCAGCCAGATCGCCGCGCAGGAAATCGGTGAACTGGCCGGAAGCAGCGTCGAGATGGCCGAAAGCGCAGGTAAGCTGTTAGATACGATCGTGCCTTCAATCAAGAAAACGTCCGGCCTGGTGCAAGACATCGCAACGGCTTCCGAAGAGCAATCCGTCGGCGTCGGGCAAATCAATACCGCAATGGGTCAGCTGAACCAGATTACCCAGCAAAATGCCAGCTCATCGGAAGAGTTGGCCGCCACCTCGGAA
>CAZJOY010000168.1:0-6108 GCA_964547705.1 uncultured Methylobacter sp.
TGACAGGCTTCGATAAACCCAGGAGAGCCTTGTCGAACCATGAATGGCTTAACGACTTGTTCCGCCCACCCTTCGACAAGCTCAGGGCGAACGGAACAAGTCTTAACTTAATGGCAGTGACGCGGAGCGTGGGAACGAAGTCCAAAATTAATCGATTATAGGTATTCTCACGAATAGATCAGGCGATTTTTATAGGTAAAATTCATTTCAAATTGAGGTTGTTTTGATATTGAGCTGTTTCAGTTTGAAAGCAAAGAATCGGCAACGATGAATCATGTCCGGCGGAAGTCAAAATAAATATAAGACATTGATTCATATTTACTTAGTATTTATAAAAATAAAACAAACCTAAGTATTCTCACCAATAGTACAGCCGATTTTTTTATGTAAAATTGATTTCAAATTGAGATTGTATTGATGCAGAACCTTATTCCGGTTTTGCAACAAAAGGCCAGCGGCGCAAGACAGGCGTAAGTGTGTCTGTAGTCGGCTAGCAGTTAATCCTTGAGTTAATGCTGGATGCATTTCAAACCGTACATGCCGGTTTTTCCCGCAGTCAGCCATATGAATAGCGCAACATAGATTGGCTATCCCAAACGGAGATAGCGATTAGGCTTAAAAAATTTAATCGGATTTTGATCTGATTGATATCACCGGAGAAGTTTATAAAAGGAATTAAACCTCGCGCACAACCAGGTCGTGTGCCAGCGGGGCAAGCAATTTTCGACCTGCTTATTATTTTAGGAGAATCATCATGAAAAATTTAAACACAGCGTTGAAAGCTTTTTGGGAAGAAGAAACAGGCTTGACTATGGTTGAGTATGCGGTAGCGGGATCATTGGTAACCTTGGGCGCGGTTGTGGCTTTCACAACCCTTGGGAAGAATGTTGACACCCAAATTACAGCTCTTGCCACCGCGGTAAAAGCCCCATAAGGAGGCTAGCCCTGTAGGCCGGAATAAGCCGGTTCGAGCGGTAGCGAGAATCGGCGTTTCCGGCACAAACACCGTTCAAATTCGCCGGAAACGCCACCTCGCGCCAACGCGCTCGGATGGTCTTATTCCGCGGCCTACCTGCTAGCAGCTTGGTCCGGTGGATGCGCTACGCTTATCCACCCTACGCTTTTCTCCGCGCTACGTCCCCTCCGCACTCAAAACATCCCTCCCTTTTAAATTCAAGAAGCCCTCATCCTTCTTATCAAGAATTATCGCAAAACCTCTCTAACCCAATATTTTTTAAGGAATTATTTTCATAAAAAATCTTCAATCCTTAGGTATTGGTACGTATTTTTTCAACGTATTTTCTCTGCTAATTTAGCAACATCAATTTGAACTTAAAAAATCCTCAATTTTTCCTTAATAACTTTAGTCAAGGAAGAACGCTCCCCAGGAACAAGTTCATCTATTGAGCTTTAAATAATGCGAACTCCTGAACAACGGCATGGTTCGCACCATAAACAAGAATAAAAAAGGGTGTAAACATGACCTTGGATAACTTGCCAACCGGAGTTCTTCTAGTCGCTTTGATAGCGGCTGCCGCTATCGACATGAAGCGGCACCGCCTGCCCAACGTCTTAACCGTAAGCACAGCCCTGCTAGGCATCATATTCCAATGCTGGTTGCACGGATGGAACGGATTTTTAAACGGCCTGGGCGGATTTTTCATAGGGCTATTCTTACTTTTACCTTTTTATGCGATGCGCTGGATGGGCGCCGGCGACGTCAAGCTGATGGCAGCGGTGGGAATCTTTCTCGGATGGCCGGATAGCTTCCTCGCCGTGGCATTGACTACCGGCGCAGGCGCCGTTGCAGCTTTAGTTTTACTCGCCGCGAAAGGCGGACTGATTAACTACTTGCGCCGCTACGGGGCAATGGCGAAATGCCTGTTATTCACCGGCAGGGTTGCTTATGTGCCGCCCGAACCGGAGGAATCCTCCACACTGCTTTTCCCGTATGCGCTAGCCATCGCCCTCGGAACCTTTGCAACCTTGGCCTGGGCCGGTCGGCTGGATACTTTTCTTGAAATTTTAATAGGAGGTGTTCATGTATAACAATACATTCGCGTTTGGCGATCAAGCAATCCGGCAAATCGCCCCGAGGCCTAGAAGCCTTGCCGAGACCGGGCTGGAACAGGATTTTCTCTGCGACCTGCTGGCCAAGCATTTCTACTGGGGCGGCGTCCTTGACCAGCAACAGTTGGTTGAACGCACCGCGCTGGCCTGGCCGGTTCTGGAATGCTTGCTGAATTTCATGCGCACATCCGGCTATATCGAGGTGCTCAGCCCTATCCAGAATTCCCCGCTACTACGCTACGCGTTAACGGATCGGGGACGCTCTGCTGCGTTGGATGCCCAGCAAAAAAGCGGTTACGTGGGCTGCGCGCCGGTACCGCTGGCACTGTATGAAAAGGTGGTGCAGTCGCAATCCATCCATCAAAATGTCGTGACATGCGAAGACATGGCCCGCGTTTTTAAAGGCATGGTCATCCGCGACTCGATACTTGCCCAATTGGGTCCGGCAATGCACTCGGGCCGCCCCATTTTCGTCTATGGCCCACCGGGCACAGGCAAGACTTATATCGGAACGCATCTGCTCAATCTAATGACCGATTCGGTGCTGATTCCACACGCCCTGGCAGTCGGCGATTATGTCGTGCAGTTTTTCGACCCGGCCATTCATCATCCTTTGGCTGCCGAGAATGAATCGGATCGGCTGATGCTGGATACCGGCCACGATCCGCGTTTTGTCCGCTGCCGGCGTCCGTCAGTGCTGACCGGCGGCGAGTTAACTCCTGACATGCTGGAACTGTCGCATGATGCAACGACGAAACAATATTTCGCGCCGTTGCAATTGAAAGCGAACAACGGCATTTACATGATCGATGACTTAGGCCGGCAACGAATCGAAACGACGGATTTGCTGAACCGCTGGATCGTACCGTTAGAGCAAAAACGGGATTATTTGACCGTAGGAAGCGGCACCCGTTTTCCGGTATCTTTCGACGTGGTGCTGATGTTCTCAACCAACCTGAATCCGCTTGAACTTGCCGATGAGGCTTTCTTACGACGGCTCGGCTACAAGGTGCGCTTCGAGGTGCTCCATCAGGATGAATACGAAGCCATCTGGCGGCAGGTATGCGAAAAACACGCTGTTGCATTCGACACCACAACCTTCCGCTACGTCCTGGAACTTTACCGTCAGGAAGACAGGCCGCTGCTGCCTTGCCAACCCAGGGACTTATTGAGCCTGGTCATGGATCAATGCCGTTATGAAGGCTCCGGTAACCAAGTCACCATCGAGCGCCTCGAACGCGCATGGAACAGTTACTTTGTACGCCCGACCTCTGAACCGGCAGAGACTTTCAAACTGTCCGTACCCGTTAAACCCGATAGCGGATACCCAACCCCCTTATTTAATGGAAAGGAGAACAAAATATGTTGAACAGTAGAACACTGATGCTCTTTTTTATGGCGCTGGTCCTGGCCGTTGGCGCAGTTTTTATCGCACAACGCTGGGTCGAGTCCTTAGGCAATAACAACGTTCAAGCGCTGCAATACAGCAAGGTCATTGTTGCTTCAATGGATATTCCTCAATGGAAAAAAGTTGGGGAAAGCGATGTGACTGAAAAAGATTGGCCGAAAGATACCGTAACCAAAGATATGTTTACCGATAAATCCCAAGTGGTCGGCAAAGTCGCGATCAATAACGTGTTTACGGACGAACCCCTGAATACCCGCCGCGTAGTCGACGCGGAAGGCGGAAATATATTTTCGCTGGGCTTTCCCGAAAACAAGCGCGCCTTCACCATACGGGTGAATGACGTCAGCGGCGTGGGAGGATTTTTGTTACCGGACAATCACGTTGATGTGCTGGCCGCCAAGAAACTGCCGGGCATGAATGAAGAAGTCCGGGCAGAAACCATAGTCCAGGACGTCAAAGTCTTGGCCGTGGACCAGGAATCGACGAGTGAAAAGAACAAGCCCATCGTGGTCCGTTCCGTCACGTTAGAGATGGCTCCGCAACAGGCCGAAGACGTATTCAAAGCGCAGATGGACGGTTCGATCCAGCTCGCCTTGCGCAACCCGACCGACACGAACGTGCTCGATAAACCGGAGACGGTTACCGCCATAGAAGTGCTCCCGTTACCGAAGACCCAAGCGCCTCAAGGCAAAACTTTTACCGTCATCAGGGGAATGAGCCAGAGCAAGGTTCAATGCAAAGGCCACGCCTGTTCGGAACAGCAGATTTAACCCTCGCCGCACAGCCGACAAAGGTACGCGATGCGTACACTACGTCGAGATATGTATAACGATGAGCACAGCGCACGGGAACGAGAACAAAGAATGCGTCGTCTATTCAAAGCTGTGTAGATACCTACGCTAAACAACAATAAAAAACGATTTAGGGAGTCACTATGACCAGTCCGATTAAACCCATTACCTGTTCAAAAGGCAGCATCCTGTTACGCCGCGCAGGTTTGTTCACCGCCTTGGCGTTGGCAGGCGTGCCATTCAATCTTTCCGCAAGCGATTCCGTCTCCAGGGTCACATTGGGTAAAGCCAGCTTCATCTCGTTGCCTGCCGCCATCGACCATGTGACAGTGGGCAATCCGGAAGTGGCCGATGTCAAAATTCTGGACCCGACTCACCTCTACATTCTGGGCAAAAAGTTAGGGAGCACCAATGTAATCCTGCTGTGCGGAAAAAGAAACGATCCCTGCGGCCGCAACCTCGATGTGGAAGTCACCCATGACCTGGACGGTCTCAAAGCCAAGCTGCACGAGTTATTCCCGAACGAGTCTCCGAAGGTGCTGTCATCTCAAGGCTCCATCGTTCTGAGCGGTCAGGTATCCGGTCCGCAAAAAATGGATGCTATCTTGAAAGTCGCCGAAACCTTTCTATCACAGGATGGACAGCAGCAGTCTTCCGGCGACCAACCGACTCAGGTGAATATTAATATGGGAGGGCAAGCCGCATCGAAACAACAAGTTACTAAAGTCATCAACCTGATGCAGGTTGGCGGTCCGCAGCAGGTCATGCTCGGCGTGACCGTGGCGGAAATCGACCGTCGTCTGGCACGCGATTTTAAAGTCGATTTCTCGGCCATCGGCGGCAGCGGAGACTTCAGTTCCGGCGCGCTCAGTGGCGATGGCCTGGTCAGCGCCTTGTCCAATGCGGCGGCAATCGGAGCCAGTACGATCAACCCCTACGGCATGTTTTTCCGTTTCATCGGCCATGATGTCGCCGTCAAAACGGTCATCAATGCGGCCAAGGAGAACGGTTTGGCTAAGATTCTTGCCGAACCGAATCTGACCGTCATTTCCGGCCAGGATGCCGATTTCCTGTCCGGCGGCGAATTCCCCATCCCGGTGCCGCAAAACATGGGCGTTGGCGGTGCAAGTACCGTCACGATCCAGTTCAAGCCTTTCGGCGTCATGCTCAAATTTCTTCCGGTGGTACTGGATACCGGACGGATCAGCATGAAGCTGAATATCGATGTCAGTGAAATATCCGCCGACAATGCCGTCGTGCTGCCGGCAGGCAACGGTAATTTCGTCATACCGTCATTGACCAAGCGTAGCGCCAATTCCTCATTGGAGCTGAATGATGGACAGACTTTGGGCATCGCCGGCCTGATCAACGACAGCATGCGCGAAACAATCTCGAAGTTTCCAGGCCTAGGCGATATACCGGTGCTCGGGCAGTTGTTCACCAGCCAGAAATTCCTGAAGAACGAGACGGAATTGGTCATTTTCGTCACGCCGCATTTGGTCAAGCCGATAGTACCCGGCAATATCCAACTCCCTACCGATGCATACATCGAACCCAGCGATACAGAGTATTACCTGATGGGGCGGACAGAAGCTCGCAAAACGCCAACCCGCGTTAACACAGGGCAGACATACACCGGCGGCTTACGCGGCCATTTCGGACAACAACCTTAACAGGAGCGGATGACCATGAAATATATAAAACACAATCAAGCGGACGATTATGAAGGAAAAGCCATTAGCCGGAAAAATTCAAGTGGCTTATTAGTAGTTCCCAAAGTTCAACCTGGAGCCAACACAACACCTGCCGGCAGTCAGGCCTCGCCTTCCCGCGCAAGGC
>CAZJOY010000168.1:6118-9659 GCA_964547705.1 uncultured Methylobacter sp.
AAACCCGGCTGGAGGGCAGGCTTCGCCGTCCTGCGAAAGCGAAGCTTGCACTCCTGTTGCGCAATTCGTCTTATCAATAGTTCCCACTCTCCGGCGTCGGAACTCAGCCTGCAACGCTCCGGCGTTGCGGGACGCTGGAGCGTCCGACACTGCATCCCCATTTATGCCCCAGAGAGTACGCAGGAACATAGGAACGATAAACATGAGGCGTCGCGCGCTCTTGGCAATCAGCCTGGCGGTATTGGGCGGTTGCTCGGCGTGGAGCAGCAATCCTGCGCACACGCAGGCCGACTACGGCGCTTCGGTACGCAACATGGTCAGTAACCAAATCTATAACCCCGATAAAGCCCAAAATCCCGATGCCTTACTGCCGGACGGCATGGACGTAGACAAGACCGATTCCGTGCTAAACAAGACCTACCGTGGACTCGTGTTCGTGCCGAAAGAGGAGCTTCGCCACACCACCACCTATGGACAACCGAGCATTTCGATTATCGGCGGTTCGAGAGGCGGGGCACGTTAGCAGCTTGTCTCAAGCCAAGCTTGGTGAGCGTGTTATGGGTAACAGCATGCGGTTTAATCTAATCGATTAGGTGATTTGAATGAAACTAAAAAACACTCAAAAGGGGTTGGCAATGGTCGAGGCAGCGATCATCTTGCCGTTATTTCTAGTGTTGATGTTTGGAATTATGGAGTTTGGCATCGTCCTTTACGATAAAGCCGTCATTACGAATGCCAGCAGGGAAGCCGCAAGGTCTGGGATTGCGTTAAAAAGTCCGAAATTGACAACCGACGACATCGAACAGGTGGCTACCGATTATTGCTCAGCTAATTTAATTAATTTTGATGCTGATAATCTTGATGTCGACGTCAACCAGTCAGCCCCTCCGAATTTCGGTACCCCACTCACAGTAATTGTTACCTACGACTACGACTTCATTTTAGGGAATTTCTTTAGTTTTATGTCGGGAGGAGCCATCCCGAATTCGCTGACACTACCGGCCCAGACCACCATGAATAATGAATAGATAGAACTTAAGGAGCGACACTATGTACTCACGATGCCCTTGGAATAAATCAACAATCAACCACCACGTCCTCAAGGCAAATATTCAAAAAAGGCAGAGAGGCGTTGTAATGCCTTTAGCCGCCATCAGCTTGTTAAGCTTGCTGGGCTTCACTGCATTAGCGGTTGATGTAGGCTATCTTTTTGTTGTCCGCAACGAACTCCAAAATGCCGCAGATACCGCTGCCTTGTCAGGAGCGGGCTATTTGGCTCCCTTTATCGGCAGCGCACCTAATTGGGTGAATGCAAATACCGAGGCAACCAATGCAATTTCGCTGAACAAAGCGGTTGGTGACACCTTAACAGATGGACTGGTTGAAACCGGTTACTGGAACATAACGGGAAGCCCAACAGGGCTGCACTCGATTTCAGCAGGTTCCAACGATTTGCCCGCTGTAATGGTGACCATCAATAAAGCAGACGGTAGTAATGGAGGAGCTGTTAACGCTTTCTTTGCACAAGTCCTTGGGATGGATTCATTTAATGTAGGCGCTAAAGCGGTTGCTGTCATATCAAGTCCGGGCAACACTAAAGCGAGTCTTCTGCCCATTGCGATACCTGAATGTCTATATTCCAGCGAGTATTGGGATTCAGAAGCCGACTCACCAACAACCCCACCTACTACGTTTAGTCTTGGATCAACCATTCACTATAGTGGATGCGGTGGCTCGACTATAGAAGCTCAATGGACTTCGTTAAATACGGGCGCCCAAAGCACCACTGAAATTAGAAACCTCATTGATTACGCGACTGGCGATGCAAGTAATTCTGACCAACCATCTTTAGCTACAGACTCTAGCATTCACATCTTATCAGGGGTTCACAACACGCTCTATTCCACCCCGGTCCAAACGTCTATCAATGGTTGCAGCGCGGCAGGCGACAAAAGCTGCGAATACGGGCTGATACCTGTTATTAAAGAAATATGTTCAAACTACGACACTCCCTTTGTAGGATTCGCCTGAGTCCATATCCTTAGCGCGACCGGCAAGCCTCCTGACAAGGGAACGATTGACATACAGTTAGTTGCAATGGGTAGCGAACCAGAGTGCCTTATGCCCGATTCAAGTGGGGTAGGCCCGGCGTATGGTGTGTTACAGCCTCCACGGTTGGTCAATTATTGGGGTAATACCTTTTGAACACTCAATTCGCTCTCGTTCTCACGGAGCGAGTGGGAACGAGAAAAACGGGGAAAGTTTATGAATAACCAGATTCGTTTCATTGCATTAAACCCATAACCTATGACTGAATCCTATGAATAGAACCAATCAAATACTATTGACCGGCCATAGCGGAGCCAACATGGCAATCCTTCAGGGTATGATCAGCCAGCTTCCCGGCGTCAAAGCGCAGTCCCGGACGCTGAACGGCAATGCTCATGATTTCCTGGCTAACCACGATATCAAAGCCGATGTACTGATCCATTTCCTGGGTCCAAAGGCGGAAACGGAGCTGGAAGCCTTAGCCAAACAGGACAAGCAGTCTTGCCCCATCAGCCTGATCGTCTACGACCAGGACGTGGAGGTCGATGCCCCCCGGCTGATGCGGATGGCTATGCAGGCCGGAGCCCGCGACTTCATCATGGGGGCGCGGCTTATTGACGACACCCTCGCGTCAGTACGCAAGATACTGAAGGAGGATGTCTACGATCATTCTTCGCTGACAGCAGTTGTCAACGCGAAAGGCGGAGCCGGCGCATCGACCATCGCCTGTGCGCTGGCCTATGCATTCGCTACTCAGGAGAGCATGCGGACGCTATTGTTGGATATGGATATCCAGTTCGGAACGCAATGCCTGCGCTTGGGGCTGAATTCTCCGCAAAACCTTGTCGACGCGCTGGCTGCAATCGAATCCATCGATCAAACCGCGTTGCTCGGTTATATGGCTAAACATGACAGCGGTTTGCACGTTTTGAACAGGCCTGAGCGCGAGATCATCCTGCCCGGAGAAATCGATGAAAAGCGCCTTAAACGCCTGATCGAACTGGCGCAGAGTTGTTACGAGCACTTGGTGGTCGACCTGCCGCGCCTGATCGATCCGGTCTTCAACCTAGTTCTGGAACAGGCCGATCATATCCTTGTCGTGATGCAACAGGAGCTTTTCAGCGTCAGGGACGCCCAGCGCATGATCCAGATCATGACCCAGGATTTAGGCCTGCCGCTGGAAAGAATCGTTCCGGTCCTGAACCGTTACGAGCGTCATAACAATTTTGGGATTAACGATGTGGAGCGGGTTTTAGCGTTGAGCTCATCGATAGTGGTGGTACCCAACGATTTTAGAAACCTGCACATGGCCTCCAATCTGGGTGTGCCGATTGCCGAACACGCCCCCAACTCGGCAGTCACCAAAACGATCCGAAAATTGGCTGGAACGCTGAGCGGTAAAAGGCATGCAGTCAATCAAGGTATGTTCAGGCAAGTCCTGTCAAAACTTTTATCGGGAGCTTAAATTATGGGCCTTAAAAACCGGATTATC
>CAZJOY010000169.1:0-9540 GCA_964547705.1 uncultured Methylobacter sp.
GACTAAGGTCAATCTTTTGCAGTCAGCTTAATGGCTTATCCCGAACTCAGGTTAAATTAGAGTCGAAAACCGCCTAAATCCCAAGTTCAGGATGAAAGTATCTGCGGGACGTTGAACGTGAGGCAGTCCATTTACTAGCGTTAGGCGATATGCAGGCCTTCCAGGTTTTTACTGGAGCCATCCATGGCAGTCGTAAAACCTGGAAGGTCTAACTGGCAATGTTCGGCGCAGGCCGGATTAAACAGTCATGCCTCTTTCGAAGAGTTGCACCAATATTTATAACCCCGCCATCAACTCCTGAAAATCCTCAATAGCAGCATAACCGGCTATTTCTCTTTTCGGCAGTTTCGTATCGGGCTTACTGACCGCAATTAAATGAGCAATACCGAACTGCTTGGCTGAATTCAAAACCGACAAGCTATCGTCGATCAACAGCGAGGTTTGCTTTTCAAACGGTATGCGCCGTTGCAGCAAGCGCCAAAAATCGGCATGTTCTTTCGGGAAGCCCAAATCGTGCGAGCTGATAATCTCGTCGAAAAACCGATGCAAGCAGGTTTTTTCCATCTTGAGTCCCAAACTGCCCCGGTGCGCATTGGTCACTAGATACACCTTTTTAGGCGAACGATGAGCTTTTTCCAGGAACTCTGTAACATGAGGCAACACGGCAATTAATCCGGAAATCTCCGCTTTCAGCCCGGCAATATCCAGCGCTAAAACCTCGCTCCAATAATCCAGGCAATACCATTCCAGCTTGCCTTCCATACTTTTAAAGCGCGGTTGGAGCTGCAACTTTGCCTCGTCTATCGACAAATTCTGTCTTTCGGCGAACTTAAGCGGCACAAACTCTTTCCAGAAATGATTATCGAAATTCAAATCCAGCAGCGTTCCGTCCATATCCAGCAAAACGGTATCAATTTTTTTCCAATCAATCATCGGAGTGTTATATTTGCAAAAAACAGTTAATAACATAGCACAATGGCAGAGAAACCGACCATCCTAAACAAAACTACCGTCGCTACCAGCCGATTATTCCGCATTGAATCGCTGGAGATTGAATTCAGCAATGGCCAGCTGCGCAACTACGAACGACTGGCTCGTGGCCACTCGGGCGGCGCCGTGCTGATTGTACCGATGCTGGATGCTGAAACGGTGCTGTTAATCAGGGAATATTCCGCCGGAGTGCATCGCTATGAGCTGGGTTTGCCCAAGGGCAAGACCGACGCCGGTGAGTCGTTCCTGGAAGCGGCAAACCGCGAACTGAAAGAGGAAGTCGGCTTTGGCGCCAGAAGCCTGCATCATTTAAGCTCTTTTTCCCTCGCGCCGTCCTACCTGGAACACATGACCGAAATTATCATCGCCCAGGATTTGTATGCCGAAAAGCTGGAAGGCGACGAGCCCGAAGAATTGGAAGTTGTGCCGTGGAAATTAAGCCGTATTAATGAATTACTCGCGACCGGGGAATGTACCGAAGCTCGCTCAATTGCCGCGCTGTTCATGGCTTTGGAATATATTAAAAGCGCGTCCTGCTAAATAAAATTCGCCCAGAAGAAAAGTATTTTGCCGGAAAAGCTTCCGCTCGAATTCCAGCCTGCATCACAACCGATAAAGCGGCTCCAATTTATCGTCTTCGGTAACCGCCATTCTTTCCCTGGCTTTATTTTCAACAAAAGCCTGGAGCAGCTTTTTGCCCTGCCACTGATCGGCTGACTTGCCATACAGAACTTGGTTCAAACACTGGATTTCATCTCTTAATCTGGCATCGCTTAACTCGGCGATAGCTCCGAGATTCACCACGCCGTATTTTTGCCGTCCCCAAGTCAGCAATGCATCCTTGGCGGCTGTGGAATTATTATCGGCGCAGGCTTTTTTCAGTTTTTTGATGCTATCTTCAAGACGTATTTCAACAGGGCTTTTTTCGGCTACCGGTTTCTTAACCGGGCGTTTGACCAACAAGTAAACCAACGTCGCCAACCAACCGGTCCCGAAGAATAAAGCGATCCAGAACCAGGTATTTTGTTGCTGGGGCTGTGCGACAACCGGCGCGGATGCTTCGGCTTTTGGAGTTTGCTGTTCCACTACCGGAGCTTCCGGTGCTGCGAGCGTTTGTTGAGCCCCAACAGCATCCAATACCGTAATCTGGGTTTCCGGGATTTTGGCTATTTCCATTTTTTGGCTTTGGCTGTTAAACCAAGGAATTTCTATGGCCGGTAGCTTATAGAAACCCGCTTTCGATGGAATAATGGCTATTTTTTCTTCCCTGAAAGCAATCAGGCCTTCGGGTTTTTTCTGCTCCTGCAATACCGGCTGATCGGGATAGGTTTTCAGCTGATTATCGATTTTGCCGATATTTAACTCGGGCAATTGGCCGACCGTTGCACCTTTTGCCAGCAACGTTAAGGTCCTGGTCAAAGGCTCACCGACTTTCATCTGCTGATTATCGCCCGACCATTCTTGCTTTAAAACCAGTTGCTCGGCCGAAAGCCAATGATTGCCGGTAAAAGTTGCCGGAGCCGGCTTTACATTCAGCGCCAACGGTTTGGACAAGATTTTCTTGGTTTTGGTCATCTGCGAATTAAAAAAACCGTTAAAATTCGGGCGCGTGTTAGCGACGACTTCTGCCGACAATATCAACGGTTTAATAGTTAAAGAGCCGCTTTTTTGCGGAAAAATCGCATACTTACGCTCAGTGATCAAATAATTCACCCCGTTCACCAGGGTCGTATAATTATTGTCATCGCCGAGTTTTTCTACCACTGCATCGCTCAGTTCCGGCTCGCTCAAACTGGCTTGGGCGATTTCGACTCTTCTATATAACTTGACGGTATAAAGAACCTGGGACTGCACATAAGGGCTTTGCGGCGTTGCATCAACCTCCAAAAACAAATCATCGTCGGTATTGACGGCTTTATTCGCGGAAGCCTGGGTAATCAGGATGCTTGCCGGCCGGCTGGAATCCTTCCCGAAGCTTATTTGCGGAACAATTAAGCTGCCGGCATGTTTGGCCATCACGTTAACGGTCCATTGTATGGTCTTGCTGGACTGCCCGTTAATCCATGACGAACTGCTGCTCTGGCTTTGGCCGAGCACCTCGAAATCCTGCTCCAGCGGACTGAAATCTGGGTCACTGTCCGGCGTTTCATTGGCCGTAAAAATGATCTGAAAAGACTCATCCAGGCTGACCGGGTTGCGGTCGAACGACACGCCGATTTGTGCGGCAAATACATTGGCCGGCGCAAAATTCAACAGCAACAAAAGAAAAAATAACTTTTTTATAAAATTCATATTCATCATATAGATTAATCAAGATGCCAGGCGTCTATAAACGGCCGATAAAAACTCAAATCCTGAACCGTAGCGCCTCTTTGCGTGACTAGAGCGGACGCGAACGATTGGGCTCGCTGCATCGTCAGTTGTAATGGCCAGCTCAACTCCATGCCCAGCAACAGAACTGCGGCAAATGCATCACCGGCACCGACGGTATCGACTACCGTTAAATCAGACGCCGGCGCAACTTCAATAAATTCACCGGCTTGATTGATTGCCGCCGCCCCCCGGCTACCGCAAGTGACCACCAAAACCTCCAATTGGTGTTGCGCCAAAAACAAGCGCATTGCCTCCGTTAACGTATTTTGCGGCGGCGCCAAGTGCGCTAATTCATCATGATTCAGCTTGGCCCAGTGCGCATTGTCGAGCCAGCCGTTGACCGCGTCTTTCTGCCACCAGGGCGCTCGCAAATTCACATCGATAAAAACTTTGCCTTGATGACGCTCGACTAAATCGAGCAGTGCCGATTGCGAAGCGCGATTGCGCAAGGCCAAAGTGCCGTGATACAGAATGCTAAACTGCTGACCCGCATGCAATGGCTGCACGGTAATAAAATCGTAGGCCTGATCGGCTAAAATTGCATATTCCGGTTCCCCGTTGTTAATAGTGACTTGCACGGTTCCGGTAGGATAATCGGGATCGCAAGCCAGGTTTTCAACGGCCATGCCCCAAGCCTGCATGGCTTGCCTGATTTTATCGCCTTTCTGGTCATCGCCTACCCGGCTGATAAAGCATGGGCTCTGGTTAAAGGCTTGCAGATGCCAAGCCACGTTAAAAGGCGCGCCGCCTAATATTTGCTGGCCGTCCGGAAATTGATCGAACAGCGCTTCGCCGAAGATCGCGATTTGTTTATTAGTAACCATCGGTATTACCGCCGGATTGACGGCCACGTTGTCCGTATTGGTATTTAAACTTGCGTTTTAACAAGCCGGACGGATCGTCGGGGATTCTTTTGAGCCATTGTTCATTCGCTTGCTGCTGTTCGTCCGATGGTTGAGCCTCAACAGGCGTTTGCTCTTTGGCTTGTTCTTTATTCTGTTGATCTTTGCGCTGTTCGGCTTGTTCAGGCTTTTCGGATTCCGGCTTTTTTTCCTCGGCTTTATCTTGCTGTTGTTGATTTTGTTCGGATTGTTGTTTATCCGATTGCTTCTGCTCCGGCTTTTGTTCGGGTTTTTCTTCGTTATTATTTTGATCGGGCTTTTGATCCTGATTCTGCTCGCCGGATTTTCCTGATTGTTGGTCTTCCTTATTTTGCTGGGAATCGTCTTTGGATTGTTGTTTATCGTCCTGTTGCTGATCCTGTTTTTTCTGCTTTTCCAGTTCTTTTTCCACGACTTCCTTGTTGTGTTTGGCGTCGCTATCGTTGGGATTAATCGCCAAGGCTTTTTCATAAGCTTTAACCGCTTCTTCCAACTGACCGGCTTTTGCCAGCGCATTACCCTGATTGTAAGCGCTGCCGGCTGACTTGCTGTTTTTCAGGTCTTCCAAAGCCTTTTCATAATTGCCGACCTTATAATCGGCAGCCGCTTTCCAATCCGGGTTTTCAAATTGCTCTGCCGCCTTGGCATAGTCCTGTTTTTTATAAGCCTGTAACGCCTGCTGGTCCTTGGTTTGCCATAAATCCTGCCAGCCCAACGCATAACTGTTTTTAGGCAACGGCAAAATCAGTAATAAGGCAAAACACAACAGGCCCTTCCTAAACGTCAGCGCCGCTAACGGCAAAACCAGCAGCAACAGCCAAGGACCTTTTTCGGCCCACTGATCCAGCAATAAACTATCGTTTTGCTTGCCCTGCTGCTGTACGGATTTATCAACATTTGCCAGCAAGTGTTGAATGTCCGCGTCATTCGCCGTTATGGTTTGATAAATGCCATGCCCTAGCTGCGCCAGTTTTGCCAACTCGCTGGAATTCAATTTGGGCACGACGATATTGCCGCGCTGATCTTTAAGAAAACCGCCCTCAGGCAGTGCAATCGGCGCGCCGTCATCTGTGCCGACGCCTAATATCGATAACTGATACTGATCCAGCGACTTTACTGTATCCAGGACTTTATCCGCATCAACGCCATCGGTTACCAGCAATAGCTGGCCTTTTTGCAGGCCCGCCTGCTTAAACAATTCTACGGCTTTTTCCAGTGCTAACTCGGTATTGCTGCCTTGGCTGGGCATGATGTCTGTATTCAATGCCGACAGCTGGCTGTCTATAGTCTCGGTATCGTCGGTCAGCGGCGTCACAGTAAACGCATCGCCGGCGTAAACCAGCAACGCGGTCTGGCCGTCTTTCCGCTGTTTTAAAATATCGGCAATTTTATACCGCGCCATAATTAAACGGCTGGGCTTAATATCGGCCGCATCCATCGACCGGGACAAGTCCAGCGCAATGACCAGGGCCGAATCGTTTCTAAATACCGGTGACGGCAAGCGTTCCCAGGTTGGCCCCGCCAACGCAATGATCGTCACTAGGGCAGCAATGGCTCCGCTTGTTAACGGCCAGCGGCTTTGGCTGATCGGCTTTTCCTGCAAAATATAAGGCAACAGTGCGGCATCGCATACTGCCGACCAGTTGCCTTTATTGAGTTTATTTCTCAGCATTAAAACCACTATCGCCAGATACGGTATAAATGCCAGCAGCCAGTACGGCCTGATAAAATGAAATTCGGCTATGTTCATGATAAACGTACCTTGGACAAAGCAATGACCGCCACCAACCCCAATGCCAGCGACAACGGCCAGTAATACAGTTCGCTACGGGGCCTGAAATATTGTTTATCTTTTTCGACCGGTTCCAGTTCATCCAGCCTCATATAGATATTATTCAATTCATCGGTGTTTCTGGCCCGGTAATACTGGCCGCCGGTGCTTTCGGCAATTTTTATCAAGGTTTTTTCATCCAGGTCGGCCGATGGATTAATCTTGCGGTTGCCGAAAAAACTGCGCACGATCATTTCATCCGCGCCGATGCCGATCGTGTAAATTTTCAAATGATTGGCGGCGGCCAACTCCGCTGCCTTTAAAGGCGAAACTTCGCCGGCAGTGTTTGCGCCGTCGGTCATCAACACCAAAACCCGGCTGTTGGTCTGCTCGTTTTTAAGACGCTTGACCGCCAGGCCAATCGCATCGCCGATAGCGGTGTTGTCGCCGGCAAGGCCGATTACGGACTCATTCAATAAAGTCATGACCGTTTTCCGGTCAAAGGTTAACGGCGTTTGCAAATAAGCCTGGGTACCGAACAGGATCAATCCCACCCGGTCGCCGACGCGCCGATTGATAAAGTCGGCGGCGACTCTTTTAGCTGCGGTCAAACGGTCGACGGAGCGCTTATTAATCACAAAATCCTGCTCTTCCATACTGCCGGACAAATCCACAGCCAGCATTAAATCGCGGCCGCTGACGGCCTGTTCAATCGGATCGCCCAGCCATTGCGGCCGGGTGCAGGCGATAACCAGCATCAACCAGGCAATTGCGGCCAACAATAACGGCCATTGCTGGGTTTGGGAAACGGCCCTGGTTTCACCGTCGGAAAAATCATCCAGGAACGGAACTTTTAACGCCGCCTGTTCGACAGGCATTTTGGCCGGAACCAGCCAACGTATTAATAAAGGCAGGGGTAAAGCGGCCAGTAACCAAGGCCATTCAAAGTGAATCATTTTTTTGTTTCGCCTGAGATTTAAGCCATTCTTCGCATAAATCAAATAATTGGGAAATTTCCGGTTCTGTGGGCGGTGATTTTCGATAGGGCGCGTCAGCCAACAGTTGACCGGCGCCTTCACTGAACGGCAAGCCTTTTACCGAACGGTCGAGAAACGCCAGCCATTGCCGTCCTGTTAAGCCGGCGGTCTGGGCTCTTGGCGACACGCTAATAGCCACACGCCGGATCAATACCGATAAATCGGATAATTTCTGAAGATTATCCCGTGTCTGATCCTGTTTGATTTGGGCCAATAGCTTGCCGGCAGTTTTAATCGCTGTCTTGCGCGTCAGTCTTTTATAAAGCCAAACCAGGAAAATAATCAGCAATGGGATCGAAATCGCCAAGATCCACCAGCCGATAGCAGGAGGCCACCAGCCAATCGCTTCGGGCTCGTGAATGTCTTTTAAGTCAAGAAGAGTAGGGTTCATTTATCTTAAACGTTGTATCGGGTCGTCTGTCGTGCTGCATTGAATAAACGCCAGTCCCATTTTTTTTGCTATCTGCTCCAGCTGGTGCAAGCGCTGAGCAAAGTGTTGATGATATTTCAATAAACGCTGACGGTCGCCGGTATCGATAACCACATCCTGTTTATCGTCGGTAAAACGGTAGCGGCCTTTTTCCGGCAAATGGCTTTCCAGCGGGTCATAAACAAAAATCAACACCACCTCGCAATGCCGCGATAACTTTGCCAAGTGGTTTTCGACTTGCTCGCTAATACCACGGAAATCACTAATGATATAAACCAGGCTGCCGGGACGGGCGTGGTGCATCAATCTTGACAACGCATGTTCCAATGTAACCGCCGATTGATCCGCGCGGTTAAAATCCTCTTGGCTGGTAATTGCGTTTAAAAACCGCAGTACCGCATGTTTGCCGTTTTGCGGTTTCAGTTCACGGCATACGGTGTCGGTAAATAGCTGTCCGCCAATTCTGTCGCCATGATGCTGAGCTGCCCACGCCAACAATCCGGCAAGTTTGGCGGCTATTACCGATTTAAAAACACCCCGTGTGGCAAAATGCATCGCAGGCCGGTTATCCACGGAAATAAATACCGGTCTTTCGCGTTCTTCGCGAAATACTTTGGTATGCGTTTCGCCGGTACGCGCCGTGACTCGCCAATCAATGCTGCGTATGTCATCGCCCGGTTGATACCCCCTGGCTTCTTCAAACTCCATACCGCGACCTTTAAACCGGGACGCATAACCGCCGCTTTGCCCTGCGCGTATGGATGAATGTTTCAGGTTTAACCCTGCTGCCGGTCTCGCCAAATCGATCAGCGTCTTTAACGATACTGAAACCAGATCGCTGGCTGAGGCTTTAGCCGGATCAGCTCGCTTAACGGAAAACATCAAGGTACAGCAACTCTGGCAATCAGTTCTTTAATAAAATGATCGGCGGTAATGCCTTCCGCTTCGGCTTCGTAAGACAATATTAAGCGGTGCCTCAATACATCGAAAGCCATATCCTGAATATCTTCCGGACTGACAAAATCGCGTTGCGCCAACCAGGCCTTGGCTCTGGAACAACGGTCCAGCGCTATGCTGGCTCTGGGACTTGCGCCATATTGCAGCCAGGCTGCCAGATCTTCGCCGTAAGCAGCAGGGTTGCGGGTAGCTAGAACAATTTGCAGCAAATAGTCTTCAAGACTTTCCGCCATGTACAAATCCAGTACCTCATTGCGGGCATCGAACAAGGTAAGTTGGTCGATCGGTTCGAACCGATCGCTATTTTTTATCGAACCGGAACGTGCTTCGGTTCTGGCTAGATGCAAAATGCTTTTTTCATGCTCCGCTTCCGGATAATCGATTTTTACATGCAATAAAAAACGGTCCAGCTGCGCTTCCGGTAACGGATAAGTACCTTCCTGCTCGATAGGGTTTTGAGTTGCCATCACCATGAATAATTTTGGCAAAGGGTAAGTCGCTTGACCCACGGTTATTTGGCGCTCGGCCATCGCTTCCAGTAATGCTGCCTGCACTTTCGCCGGTGATCGGTTGATTTCGTCAGCCAATATTAAATTATGAAATAAAGGCCCTTTTTGAAATTCAAACGTGCCTTGTTGGGGGCGGTAAATTTCAGTGCCGGTCAAATCCGCAGGCAATAAATCGGGAGTGAACTGCACTCGATGAAAATCGCCTTGTATGCCTTTGCTTAATACGTTGATTGCTCGGGTCTTGGCAAGACCGGGAGCACCTTCAACCAAAATATGACCATCGGCCAACAGGCCAATCAACATCCGTTCAACCAATACGTCCTGTCCGATAATCTCTTGATTAATATATTCTTTTAACCGCGCTAATGCCGGTTGAGCGGTATTTTTACTGCCGTTTTTTTCTAACATAAGTTCCAATGTTTAATCTTAAATCACAGTAAGAGCGCCTCACACATTAAGCATCAGGCAGGTTTTATCCAACAAATATATTGTCTGCCTTTCATCTTTTCAATGCGGGGCTCCTTATTTTATACAGTTATTGTAGTGGTCAAGTTTTTTCGGACAGCAAAATAGGTTGTTCATCTGCCATTTT
>CAZJOY010000170.1:0-9437 GCA_964547705.1 uncultured Methylobacter sp.
CGGATGCTGTTCGGCCTCGAGCGCCCGACCATCGGTACGAACAAGATCGGCGGCGACGTGGGGAAAGAATATTTCAAAGCAAATAAACGCACCAACCCGACGCTTCTTTCCTTCTCGATCAAAAAAAGCAAACGCCTGGGGCTGCTTGCCGATACCTAAATTGCGCGGCGGTTTGTCAGGCGCATGCATAACCAGTGGAGTCAAAAACGGAAACGTTTCCAGAAAAGGCGCGCGCTCTCCAAACGGGAACAGCTCGCGCTTACGGTAAACTTTGATTTCTAAAGCACGCGCTATAGGCAGAGTGAGGGCATAGTAAGACAGTTGCGGAGTGATGACGGCCGCCGCATTGAAATGTTCGTCGTGTAAGCCTTGGCGCAGCAACAGCGGCGGCGGATGCGTATAAGTGGCTACATCGATAATACCGGTCAGCACGGGGATATTCCGATTCGCCGACCAAGCGAAGATCGATTGCCACAGAGACCGATTTTCTTCCGATCTTGCGTCGCGCTCCAATGCGGTTTCAGGCCAAGCAAGCAAGTCAGGCTTGTCAGCCAACACGGTTTCACTGATGTCGATGGCCTGCGTGACCGGATGACTCGACAAATTCTCAGGGTTTCCGGTCTGAATGATGGCCACGCGCACCGATTCTTTGGAATGTTCGCTTGTTTCCTGGGAAAAGACCCAGGCCGAATAAAGCAATGGCGGACTGAGAACGACTGCCGCGATCATGCCTAACTGACATATCGCTCGCCTTTTGTCGGCACGCCGGCTGCGGATCAGTGCCAAAGCGATTAATACATTGGACAGCATAATCAGAAAGCTTCCCCCCCAAATTCCGGTGATGTCGTAAAACTGGATCAGTGGGTAAAAATCCGCTTGCGTAGCGCCCAGAAGCGTTGGGATTTGCATCGGTTGTTTGATGTACAGCCACTCCCAAGCCGTCCAACAGAAGGGTAAGCCTAGCAAGGCCCGTCTCCACCCCAAACCTCGACGAGCCAGCCAAAGCAGAATAAAAGGGGCGCTGCTGAGCAACGCCTGCCAAGTGACGAAGAAAAACGATGCGCCCAGACCGATGATGAACACCCGGCCAAGGGTGAACAATTGCATGATCCATAACATCGCCAGGGCTTCGGCATAAAAACGCCAAAACCCCTGGATCTTTTCCAGCCGGATCAATAGAGGCACGAAGCCGAACCAAGCCAAAATAGGCAGCGGCGAGTCAGGGATGAATAGATAAGCGCAACCGACCAGTATGCCGCTGATGCATCCTGCCGTCGGCTGGAGCCGTTGAGTTATCAAGCAATTACCGAAACTGTGGCGTCGTTACATTGAGTAGCCGTTAATAAAACAAAGCCCGGTCGGTCTTGCAATACAAATGCGCGGTTTGATTAGGCGCAATGCCCACATAGCCTTCAATCCGCAATACATCGTAAACGCCTTGGTTATGGCTATCTTCCAAGCCCAGCAGCGTAAAGCGGAAAGGCTGGTTATTCCAAGTGGTGCCCGAAAACTCCTCCCCGCTGAGCTGACCGAGGCCCCAGCCATGGAAGGGGGCGTGGATCGGTGCCGAAGGGCTGGTCCTGCCGGCTTCATAATGGGTGTTCAGTTCCGCTACCGCATAGATCGTGGAGCCGTCGCTGTGGCCGTTGAACGACAGTATCTGCTCTTCGGTCTTGCCGTCGAGGATCACTTCGCAGGCATAAACGCCGTCGATGAGGCCCCGGTTATCCAACGCAATCGGGCTGTCAGTCAGGTTCAGCACTTCCGGGTCGGCTGTGCGTCTTTGACCATCCGTTAAAGTGTTTATTGGGTTCAACGGTCTGACATTGGTAGTAGCATAATTACAATTTGTTGGAGCTGCATAGACCGGAACCACAACGGATTGATGGACCAGCGCAAAGCAGGCCAGAGATTTTAAAAAACGTTTTATTATTTGAAAATTCATATCATCACCAGACCGAAACGCAACTGATAGTCGCATCATACTCAATGGAGTTTAAGAGAGTGTCCCTGCCTTTGATACGCACTGTTCCGGTCAGCGTCGCTTGCGCCTTTCCGGTCGCATCGATACTCATCGCCGCCTTGACCGCAATCGCGCCGCCTTTGTTCGTTGTACCGGTAAACGTGCCGTTCACGAACTGCCCTTTGCCGTAACCGGCGAACTGGTCGGTATTGGGATCCAGCGCATCGACAATGAAGATGACGTCTCCGGAAGGATGGCCGTTAATCGACACGAACAGCGAGATGTTGCCGGCATGATAGCGGTCGCTCTCGCTACACTGATAGATGCCGTCGTAGGGGCTGTGGTCGGCAAGCCTGATCGGCTCGTTGGGGTTAATCGGCGTCTTGTCGTGATCAATGCGGTCTACATGGAGGGGACTGCCCGGCTCCAAGGCCGGATCAAGGCAATTGACCATCGGATTAGGTTCGTCGCAGTACTGGCCGTTATCAGCATAACTTGGAAAAGCCATCGATAAGGCGATAGCGCCGACCAGCGACGCTACTTTCGCTTGACTTGAATTTGCCCAACGCAAACGCTTAAAGTTGTAATGAACAAGCATCATATTTCCTAATAAAAAATTATTTCCAAATACTTTTTATACATTAAGTGCAGCTAATTATATTTAATACACTCAAATAAGCGACTAAACAGGCTCAATGAAAAATAACCTTATCGTTTAGAAGGTGCTTTTTTTAAAGCAAAAGTAATCTTTGTCAATCATTTTCAAATCCTGTCTATGCTAATCCGTATTGGCATTTCTCATCTTTAATTATCTTTAATTAAAGAGTACAGGCCGTGTAACGCAAGTGCAGCGGTATACAACGCCCCAAGGCGTAGCCGTAGCGGCCGGGTGTTTTGACGAAGTTGCACAAGTAGCCTGAATGAAGCCTGCGGAATTCAGGGCTTTGTAGTCCCGATTATCTCGTATTCCGCTACGCTTCATACAGGCTACGCGTCTAAATTACCGGTGATTAATCCTGTAACGCTGATCGGGTGGATATACAAAGCCCGGTAGGCTACGGCACAAACCGCCGCGTAAGGCGGAACGCAATAGCCCGCGTAGGTGCGATTAGATATTGTCCCTCAACCACTACGGAAATTTCCAAGCGAATTACCACGACAAAAGACCAACAAAATCAACAAAATAGCCAACACACCAAAACCACCCTATTACGCAATCATTTTCACGTCGTTCAGGACCGAAGGCGACAACAGCTATGCCGAAGCGGCGAATCGTATTCTTGAAGTCGCCCGCCAGCAGTCTGGATTTCTAGGTTATGAGGGGACTCGGCAGGACCTCGGCATTTCGGTATCGTATTGGCAATCGCTGGAGGCTATTCAGGCCTGGAAACAGCACCCGGAACACCGGAAAGTGCAGGAAAAGGAAGCGCTATGGTACGGCGAATCGCGCATTCGCGTGTGTAAAATCGAGAGGGACTATTAGGGCTATTGTTATTCCTGCTTGTTAAATCTGCCGATCAAGACCACGGCCAGAAAAAACAACGTGGCGAACAGCCAGAAGGTGTTGATCGTCAAGATATAAAACACGAACGACAACAGCAATGCTTGAACGGATAATGGCGGCATAACAACCTCGCTACGGTAAAAGTTTTACTTATAATCGATTCTTTGCCAATGCGCTTCAAAAAAATCATCGCACTAAGCCGAACTTAGCGCTCTTTGTTCGCCAGATACAAATCTTCCACCTGCTTTCTGGCCCACGGCGTCTTCCTTAAAAACTTCAAGCTCGATTTGATGCTGGGATCGTTATTAAAACACCGGATGTCGATTAAACTGCCCAACTCATCCCAGCCGTACTCTTCTACCAACTCTTCGAGTATCCTTTCCAAAGTAATTCCATGCAGCGGATTTCCAGGTTGTATATCACTCATAATTTAATCTTCATGTTCATAGCGGCGGCGTATCGCCTCTTCTCGGGCATCGTTAATTTCCCGCATGATACTGCGAACATCGGCTACTTTGTTACTGGCCTTAAAATGGCCGGTTAATTCGACTTGAGGTGTTAAATCCCCCGTCTCGTAAAGCTTCCATATCTCTTTGCCATACTGGGTAGTGAGCAGCTCAGGCGCGAAGCGGCCAAAATAATCGGCCAAATTATCGACATCGCGTTCCAGCATCTTGGCAGCATTATTATTTGCCGCAGCATCGACCGCTTGGGGCAGATCGATAATGACAGGGCCTTTAGCGTCAACCAGAATGTTGTATTCGGAAAGATCGCCATGTACAAGCCCGGCGCATAGCATTCTGACGACTTCTTTAATCAGCAAACCGTGGTATTCAAGGGCTTGCTCCCGGCTCAATTCAAGATCGTTCAACCTGGGCGCGGCGCTGCCATGTTCATCGGTAACAAGCTCCATCAACAATACCCCTTCAACGAAATTGTAGGGTTGAGGAACGCGCACACCGGCCGCGGCAAGACGGTATAACGCATCTACTTCGGCATTTTGCCAAACCTCTTCCTGTTGCTGCCGCCCAAACCGGCTGTTTTTTTCCATAGCGCGCGCCTGACGGCTATTTCGCACTTTGCGCCCTTCCTGATACAAGGCCTGCTTGTGAAACCCGCGTTTATTAACATCTTTGTAGACTTTCGCACAGCGTATTTCGCCTTCGGAAAGAACAACATAGACCGCAGCCTCTTTGCCGCTCTTTAACGGACGAATAACCTCATCAACAAGGCCGTCCCGGACTAATGGTTCAATACTTTTTGGAATTTTCATAGCCGCCTTATACGCTGCCTTGGTAAAAGTTAAAAATAATAGCGACTTTTTTCGACATAGACTTTGATTTGATAGTTCTTTTATTTATATTTTAGTTCATTATTATGACAATAATAGCGATTTGCCTTCCGTCTGCAACCAAGACAAAACGCCCATCCCTGCAACACGCCCACTAGCAAAACAGGCCGTTAACAAATATCCGCCGGTCGGCGCTTCCCAATCGAGCATTTCACCGGCGCAGAATACACCCGGCACGGAACGTATCATTAAATGCCGATCAAGCGCCTCAAAGCTGACGCCGCCCGCGCTGCTGATTGCCTCATCAATCGGCCTTGCGGCAAGCAATTTAATCGGCAACGCCTTGATAGTTTCGCAAAGACGAACTGGATTATCAAAATCTTCCTTCGGCAAAACTTCCCTCAGCAAAGCCGCTTTAACCCCATCAATGCCGATTTGTTTGCGAAGATGATTAGCTAAAGAATGCTTACCTCGTGGCTTCGAGACCTTATCGATCAGGAACTGTTTATCCTTGCCCGGAGCCAAATCGAGATAAACCACCGCCGACCCGGCTGCGGCAATCCGTTCGCGCAGCTGCGCGGACATCTGGTAAATCAGGTTGCCTTCAACACCGTCCGCGGTCACGACCAATTCGCCCTGCCGACAAAACTCCGGCCCTGCCGAGCCGACAAAAGATGCTTGCACCGATTTCAAAGGCTGTCCGGCAAAACGATTGCGGAAAAACTCACTCCAAGCTACGTCGAACCCGCAATTCGAAGGTTGCAGCGGCTCAACCGGAACGCCTCGCTGAAGCAGTAGCGGCACCCATGCGCCGGTAGAACCCAGCCGCGCCCAGCTACCGCCGCCTAAAGCCAATATCACCGCATCGGCACCGGCTGTTTTTTGGCCTTCCGGCGTTGAAAACTGCAACAATTCATCATTCCAACCCAGCCATTGATGCCGCATATGAAAACTGACACCGCCAGCACGCAATCGATGCAACCAAGCTCGCAACAAAGGCGCGGCCTTCATATCGGCAGGAAACACTTTACCTGATGAACCGACGAAAGTTTCAATACCCAAATCGCGAGCCCATGCCCGCAAAGCCTCTGGACCGAACGTATCAAGCAGCGGTTTAATATGGGATTGACTAGGGCCGTATCGGGAAAGAAATTTATCGAACGGCTCAGAATGAGTGATGTTCATTCCGCCCTTCCCTGCGATCAAAAATTTACGGCCCACGGACGGCATCGCATCGTAAAGATCGACTTTGACGCCCGCCTGGCTTAAAACATCCGCAGCCATGAGTCCGGCCGGGCCGCCGCCGATAATTGCAACAGTTCGATGGTTGCCTTCATTCCTTCTACTACTGATCGTCTTGCTCCCTACAATTAAATTGATTCCATGTAGTTATTATACAATACCATTTTGGCCTCGAATTCATAAAATCTTACCCGCTTTCGACTGGAAAACCTGATGGATCCTGCTAACTCTAACATTTTTAAAAACATACCGGAGCAATTGCCCGACGAACTGTTTGAATGCCTTTTCAAGCGGGATAATGTTCAAATTGAACGTATTATATCCCAAGGCCATAGGACTCCGGCCGGGCAATGGTACGATCAGGATTGCGATGAATGGGTCATGCTGCTTCAGGGACAGGCCATTATTGTTTATGAAAAGGACCGTCAATCTTTTCATCTGAATACCGGGGATTATTTGCTGATTCCGGCGCATACCAAACACCGCGTCGAATGGACTCCGGCCGATGTTCACACTATCTGGCTGGCGATTCATCTGCACTGAGCCGGTAGAGTTTTACTCAACCCAGCTCTTATCACCTTGCTCAACTTCGAGCTTTAACCAGCCCGACACAGCTCTAACTAAGCGCTTACACGGATTCACTTACTTTTTTGAAAGGAATAAATTAGCTTGTAATAAAGCCGTCAAAAAGCAAAGTTATACTGTAGAGCTATGAAAAAGACCAAAATTGAAAAACATAAACTTCTACTTCGGCATTTGACGCTGGACGATTACGATAACATTGCGGTTTTAATGGAGCATGTTTACGGTAATCTGGGCGGGGCATGGAAAAAAGACCAGTATACGTCCCAAATCACCCGCTTCCCTGAAGGCCAGATTGTCATCGAAGACAACGGCAAGTTAGTCGCCGCAGCACTCAGTATGGTTGTCGATTATGCCCGTTTCGGCGATGTCCATACCTACGCCCAGATCACCAGTAACGGTTACCTGACTCATCACGACCCGCACGGCGACACGTTGTACGGCGTCGATATCTTTGTCCATCCGAAATATCGTGGTTTGCGCCTGGGCCGAAGATTGTACGACGCGCGCAAGGAATTATGCCGAAACCTGAACTTACGCCGTTTCATTGCCGGCGGACGCATTCCCGGCTATGCCAAATATGCCGATACGTTAACGCCGGTGCGTTATATCGAAGAAGTTAAAAATCGCGAAATTTACGACCCGGTACTGTCGTTTCAACTGTTTAACGGCTTCCACGTTCGCAAGGTATTGACCGGCTACCTTCCGGTCGATGCCGAATCGAAAGGCTATGCGACGCTTCTTGAATGGGTCAATCTTGATTACGTGGAAAAAGCGCCCTCAATCGGCGGCTCCAAAAGCGTTATCCGTTTAGGCGTTGTACAGTGGCAAATGCGCACGTTGACCAGCGTCGAAGAATTGCTGAAACATGCCGAGTTTTTTATCGATGCAGTCGCCGGTTACCATACCGACTTCGTGCTCTTTCCCGAGTATATGAGTGCGCCGCTGATGGGCTTATTTAACGATAAAAGCCCTCCCGATGCGATCCGCGCGTTGGCCGGTTTTACCAGTGAAATACGCAACGGCCTGTTGGCAATGGCGATGTCTTACAACATCAATATTATTGCCGGCTCGATGCCCGAGTATAGCAACCACGAACTCTATAATGTGTCGTGGCTGCTCAGGCGGGACGGTACTTTTGAAGCCCAATATAAAATCCATGCCACGATTGATGAAGTCACCTGCTGGGGCGTGAAAGGGGGCGATGCGTTAAAAGTATTCGACACCGATTGCGGTAAAATTGCGGTGTTAATCTGTTATGATTCCGAATTTCCCGAACTTGCCCGCCTGGCGACTATACAGGGAGCGCAAATCATTTTCGTGCCGTTCTGGACCGATACCAAAAACGCTTATCAACGGGTGCGTTATTGCTCCCATGCCCGCGCTATTGAAAATGAATGTTTTGTCGCGATTACCGGCAGTGTCGGCAACTTGCCGCATGCCGAAAATATGGACATCCAATACGCGCAAGCGGCCATTTTCAGTCCCAGCGATTTTTCATTTCCACACGACGCCATACTGGCGGAAGCAACCCCGAACACGGAAATGACATTAATTGCCGATGTTAACCTGGATTTATTAAAACAAGTCCGTACCCGCGGAGCTGCCCGTAATCTTGCTAATAGACGTCCTGATCTGTATCGTTTAGAGTGGTTTTAAAAAGCCGATCCGGCTTAAAATTTTCGAATAAAAGTCGAAATTCAATATCACTATCTTTAGGTACACTATGACATCTCTTAAAACGGTACTGGTAGTCGGCGGTGCCGGCTATATTGGCTCCCACATGGTCTGGCTACTTGGCCGGAAAGGCGTCAATGTTGTCACGCTCGACAATCTTTCCAGCGGACACCGTGACGCCGTAGTCCATGGTCAATTTGTACATGGCGATATTGCGGATCGCCTAATACTCGATAAAGTGTTCCACGAACACAAATTCGATGCCGTCATGCACTTTGCTTCGTTCATCCAAGTCGGCGAATCGATGCAAGACCCCGCCAAGTATTACCAGAACAATTTTGCCAACACCCTGAATCTGCTCAACGCAATGCGGGCTTACGGCGTCGATAAGTTCATTTTCTCATCGACCGCCGCGATCTTTGGCGAGCCGGATTACACGCCTATCGATGAAGTGCATCCCAAACGCCCTATTAATCCGTACGGTTGGAGCAAACTAATGGTTGAACAAGCACTAGCCGATTATGATCGAGCATACGGCCTCAAATCCGTGTGCTTGCGCTACTTCAATGCTGCCGGAGCGCATCCTGACGGCTTGCTTGGAGAACGGCACGATCCCGAAACGCACCTGATCCCGCTCGTGCTGCAAGCCGCTTCCGGCCGCCGCCCGCACATTACCGTTTTCGGGCGCGATTACGACACGCCGGACGGCACTTGCATCCGCGATTACATCCATATTCTCGATTTGGCCGAAGCGCACTGGCTGGCCCTGCAACATTTGCAATCAGGGGGAGAAAGCGCCGCATTCAACTTGGGCAACGGCAACGGCTATTCGGTCGAGAGCGTGATCCAGGCAGCTAGGCGAGTCACAGGCAAGATCATCCCCGTGCAGGAAGGCCAACGCCGCGAAGGCGACCCTGCCCGCTTGGTCGCCAATGCCGATAAGATCAAACAGCAATTGGGCTGGCAACCTGCCTATGCGGATTTGGATACGATAGTGGAGCACGCCTGGCGCTGGGAGTCTAAGTGCGCATTAAATAAGCCCTGAATTCTCTGAGAAAAATGGAACACGGATTTGACGGATAAGCACGGATAAGCACGGATAAAAAAGCATCGTCCACGAAAGGCACGAAAAGCACGAACATCGTTAACCCCCATCAATCTCACGCTCTTGTGCTCAG
>CAZJOY010000171.1:0-9339 GCA_964547705.1 uncultured Methylobacter sp.
CGATCATCGCAATCGGAATCGTCGCCGACACCGTAGCCGTCGCCCACGGGCTGTGCTTCATCGCATTAACAACGACCAATCCCAGCACCGCAATCAGAATAATCATGATCGCGAACGTGCCTATCAGCGCCGCCGTGCCGCCCAACGCGCCGAGCTCTTCGCGCGCCATTTGGCCCAAGCTTTTCGCATCGCGCCGGGTCGACAAAAACAGCGTGACCATATCCTGCACGCAACCGCCCAGCACCGCGCCGAACAAAATCCATAATGTTCCGGGCAAATACCCGAACTGCGCGGCCAGCGTCGGCCCGACCAACGGCCCAGGCCCGGCAATCGCCGCAAAATGATGGCCGAACACGATCCATTTGTTGGTCGGCACGAAATCGCGGCCGTTATCCAAACGTTCGGCCGGTGTCGCCCGCGTGTCGTCAACCGCCAGCACCGTCGCGGCAATCCACGCCGCATAAAAACGGTAGGCAATCGCGTAGACGCACAACGCGGCGGTTATAAACCACAACGTGTTGATACTCTCGCCGCGGCTCAGAGCAATCCCCCCAACGGCTGCCGCGCCAAGCACAGCGACCAGTATCCAGATTGAGTTTTTCAGTAGATTATTCATTTGGCATCTTCTTTATTATTGTTGATGTTTTAATGGCAAGGCCAAGGAGATTATCCTTGAAAACAATAGTATTGCGATAGGATTATGATTATTAACGAGAAGCTCTATACAACCTGCAAACCTAAAAACTGCTGAAAGGGTCGAAAATCCTTGTCTGAATGCAATAACGGCAATTCGTTTTCAATGCAGAAGGTGGCAATCATCGTATCAATGGTTTTTCGGATCGTAATGCCTTGTTTACGCAACTGCCTGAAATTTTCGGCACTTTTTAAACTGAGGGTTACTCCCAACATGGCATGAACTGGCAAGGAGCAAAGCAAGGTTTTTGCAGCTTGATAATCCGGGTCTAATCTAAACCCTTGCAGCACTTCCGCCAGAATCAAATCCCCGGTACATACCGGCTGCACGCCCAGTAAATTATCCAGCTTTTTGGTTGCCAGTGTTTCCGTACCGTTAAAATAATCGATCCAAACACTGGAATCGACCAGGATCACCGGTCAGTCCTCATTTGCTCCAGATCACCCTCCCATTTTAATTTGCCTTTAAAAGCTTTAATGCCCTCTTGCTGTTTCAACATCAATAAGGCTTTTAAACCGAGTTCTACCACTTCGCGCTTGGATTTTGCCCCCGTCGCTTTTAGAACATCGGCCATTAAGGTGTCGTCAATGATTATATTGGTTCGCATTGGATTATCCCTGTGTAAGGAATTTATAAACAATACACATTAGAGCATGTACATTGACCTGATTCAAACAAGAATGCGCTATTGAGTCAGTCATCACAAGAGAGCCAGGGATTGCTTTTTTTCTAAAATCAACCGTCCCCATCTCAAACCCATTAGATGCCATAACTTTCTGAATCATATACCATAGACTAAACCAACTGAACTCAATGAGGTTTATTATGCAAACAGTCAATATCCACGAAGCCAAAACCCAACTGTCTCGATTGATAGATCAGGCGGTAAAGGGTGAATCGTTCATCATTGCTAAAGCTGGAAAGCCGCTGGTCAAGGTGACTAGGCTGGATGCTCCATCGGGCGGACAAATCCGAAGGCTAGGTTTCATGGAAGGACAGATAGCCGTTCCCGATGATTTCGACAGCATGGGAACTAAGGAAATCGAGCTGCTTTTTGGCTATGAAGAATGAATTTTGCCCGGAGGATTTGTTTGGCTAATTGGTAAAGGCAGGCTAATACACATTAGAGCATGTACATTGACCTGATTCAAACAAGAATGCGCTATTGAGTCAGTCATCACAAGAGAGCCAGGGATTGCTTTTTTTCTAAAATCAACCGTCCCCATCTCAAACCCATTAGATGCCATAACTTTCTGAATCATATACCATAGACTAAACCAACTGAACTCAATGAGGTTTATTATGCAAACAGTCAATATCCACGAAGCCAAAACCCAACTGTCTCGATTGATAGATCAGGCGGTAAAGGGTGAATCGTTCATCATTGCTAAAGCTGGAAAGCCGCTGGTCAAGGTGACTAGGCTGGATGCTCCATCGGGCGGACAAATCCGAAGGCTAGGTTTCATGGAAGGACAGATAGCCGTTCCCGATGATTTCGACAGCATGGGAACTAAGGAAATCGAGCTGCTTTTTGGCTATGAAGAATGAATTTTGCCCGGAGGATTTGTTTGGCTAATTGGTAAAGGCAGGCTAATTGATGACCCGCTTTTTTCACTCTTAGCTACCAGAACGCTCCAGCCAACTGCCCGGTTCACGATGTTGATGGAAGAATGAAACTACCAGCAACTCATTTGGGCTTGGCAAATAAATCAGTGTGTAAAGAAATTTACGAAATGGCACTCAATAAAAACATTCTTCAATGCGCAGATGCCCATAAGGATTACGAAGCGCGGACGCAACGGGCCGCGTCGGCAGCACGGACGAACTCAAATCCAAGCCCCAAGGCTTTTGACTCATACCAAGCCTGAGCCTCCAGAAGCTCTTGCTCTGCCTCTGGACGGAGTACCACCTGCATTAGGTTCGGTCGGAAAACAACTTAGCTCGAACCCGTTCCCACGGAACCGCCGAGGAAGGATCGGCTTGGTGCTCGGCAACACGACGATGCAACTCTGCCTTTTGAGCTTGAGATAAGCCAAGAGCATCATCAGGCGCCTCTGCGGCAATACTGTCCCATATGTCCTCAACGAGCTGGATGCGTTCGGAAACAGATAACTTCATGTATTCAGTAGTAACGTTAGAAGGATTCATGGAAGTATTGTCAAGGCTAAAATTTAACGAAAGTGATTAGGTCTAAAGAAAAAACCGCTTAAGCCATAGTATATGCTGCCTTTTTCATACGAGACAAGCTGCATAGGGAATGCATCGCGCGCCTTTCCGGGGTCGTTGAAATTCTAAAATCCGTAAGTGGTGCGCGGTGCGCACCCTACGGGACTGATAAACCATAGCCTATCCCAGTTTTTTCTTTAGTCCTGCAAATGGAACATTTGAGATCATGATATGATACGTTAGACTTTAAAGTACGCTCAGCATACCTTACCGAGCTCGGATTAATACAATAAACTAGGTACTCAAAGCAATGGACTTCATCCCAACACCACCTGTAGGAACTTTAGAGCTACTATTGCTCACTGCGATCATTGCAATGCTCATGAACAGCGTTGGCAAAGAAATTGTCGAGTCATCAATAAAATTCATTCTTCGCCCTTTTAACTGGCTGTCGGAAACCATCTATCGCTATATTGCCCCACGCAATCCTTTCTCCATCGCCATTCGCAGTTACAAAAAACATGTGCTGCACTCAAATTTAACTAAAATCGAAAACCCGGTCGGTCCGTCCCTTAGCGTGCCATTGGAACATGCCTTTGCACCATTAAAGTTGGTTTCCGAAGATTTGCAACAAGGCGTTGACCTATTCAACCATGTAGCAACAAATCACCGCACCATGGTTTTAGGCGGTCCAGGCACGGGAAAAACCACCCTGATGAAAAGCTTGGTGACCAGCATTCTTAAAAGCCGCTGCCATCCCGACTTAAACTCACTGATTCCGGTTTTTATCGTGCTGCGTAATCTGGCTAAACACCAATATTCCGTTAAAGCAGCCATTATTGCCTCGTTTGCCGATTACCATTTTCCAGGGGCCGAGCAATTTGTCGAGTCGGCACTTTCTCAAGGCAAGCTGCTGATTGTTTGTGACGGTCTTGATGAAGTCGGAGCTAGCCGCGATTTTGTAGTCGCGCAAATTCAGGAGTTTTGTGCTTATGACGATCAGCAAGATACTCCCAACACTCTGCTGGTAACGTGCAGGGAACACGCTTACAGCAGCAAAGACTTACATGCCGCCGTCGCTCATATCGTTAGGGTCGAGCCGTTTACCAATCACCACATGCGCATATTCCTCAAAGGTTGGCCGGAGCATAAAGGCCGCAACGCCATTCATTTGTATACCTTAATTCAAGCCGATGCGCAAATTCGCGATATTTGCCGCAACCCTTTGCTGCTCACCATTCTCACCGGATTATATTTAGATACCGACAACTTTAAACTGCCCACCTCGCGTGACCAGTTTTATCAAAATGCCGTAGACGAACTGCTAATTTACCGCCCCGCACGTCGGCAAATGGCACAGAATTTTGATGCCATCGACAAACGCAAGGTTCTTGAACGGGTCGCGTTAGAACATCTTGAAAGTGTTACCGATTACCAAGATGCTGAGGAGTTCAGCTTTTCGGCTATTGCAAAGAAAGCCGCGGAAGTCTTAAGCTCCGATAAAATCGACTTTCGTGCGTTGATTAAAGAACTAGTCGAAATAAACGGTATACTCAAACCGACTCAAGAAGATAATTACACCTTGGCCCATCGCACTATTCAAGAATATTTTGCAGCCAAAGAAGCAGGCAGAACACGCACCGCTAGCGATGTGGTTAAACGATTCGGTAATCGGGAGGACCTCATTGAAGTACTGTATTTTTATTGCGGCCAACTTAAAAACATTCCCGCCCTCACCGATATTGTGCAAACATTCATCCACAAAAAACGCTGGCTGGAAGCGGGCCGTTGCTTGCTCAATGCCGCTGAAATTGTCGAAATCGATTTAATAGCGACAGTCACTAATGGCTTGGATGGAATGATTACTGTTGCCTCCGATTCCGACCAATCTTTAGCCCTATTGGCATCACTATCGCAACGGACCGAAACGGCTTTTATTAAACCCCGTGAACAGTTTGCAGCAGCCATTGACTATCTTGCAGGACACCAAGAACACGGCGCTTCGGCGTTGGAATCGGCACTATCCGCGTCGCCCGAGCTGGCAATGAAAGTGATTCCCGGCTTACTGCAACACCCGTCTGAACGCTGGAAAAAAGCAGCGGTTCAATTGTTGCGCGACATCGGCAGCGACGAAGCTTTAGATAGACTGGTCGGATTGCTTAGCGATACTGACGAAGTTATCCGTACCGAAGCAGCTTTTTATTTGGCTGGTATGATGGGTAAACATAATACCGAATTAAAACAACGCGCGGTGTTATTGCCCGAACGCAGTGATCTGAGCGTTTGGCCTTTAGCAGATTATTTTCCGGCACGATTGGCAATACCCATTGCAGAAGCAGTGAAGGACGCTAATTGGTCGCAGTCCGGCAACAAATCAATTACTTGTGCTGCTGAGGCACTGCTATGCCGCAGTGAACCAAATTTGCCTGTTGATAAAATAAGACAACGGCACTGGCATAATTTACGGCGAGATTTAAAACTCAGAAATTTCTGCTCGAAAGCAGCGATTAGAATTCACCAGTTGGCTTTAATATTCATTATGAGTATTTGTCTAGGTCTCTCTGCTATAACAGTATTTACCCAATGGAAAGATAAGCTTGTTATATTCGACACTAACTCCCTGCAAGTTCAGCAAATAGATGCCATTTGGCTGAAAAATATAAAAGATCGTAAGTCTGCGCTAGTCAGTGCGATTGAAAGCACTTACCCTCCAAACGCTAAAAGCTGGGCGCGAATGCTACCATGGAATTGGAACACAAAACCCTTATTGCCACGAGAAGACCAACTTTTGGCATTTGAAAATTTAACCTCACGGCGGCGTGTCTTAAGCGGATTTACTAGCGCTTTTGCATCAATTTCTTCGCTTAGCGAACTGAATGGTTCGGTTAAGATTGCTTACACGGATTTACAAAAAGCTATCACTGAACAACAAACAAATGCTCCAATATTATCGACAAAAAACTATCTGATTACTAGAAATGAAAAGCTTCTTATATTTTTTAGCATTTTGAATTCTGTAATACTGTCCGCTTTTGTTCTACAGAAAATTCGAAAAGACTTTTTTTACAGAACCAATGTTAATAATTCATACACTTATATGCTTATTACCTTAAATGATACCTTCATCAACTATAGCATCAACTTTTGTCTATTTTTGACGTTTGCTACTTTGCCAGTTATTTTTCTTGCTGGCTCATCAGATGCATTGCTCCTAAGCCCTACCGTTTTATTTATAATGCTGGAACTATTGAGTTTTCTTTTGTTTAAACATCCATGGGTAAATAATCCACTCATTTCACTGATAGATAACTTTATTGAACAACCCTCTGCTGAGTCTTAGCCTCGCAGGTCGAGCAACAGCTTCTTAGTTGCCCGAAACTATTAGCATATCTGATTGTCGGGCATAAACAGCATGCCCGACCTACGAAACTTCAATCACCCCGCATTCCGCTACGCTGCATACCGGCTACGCAACTTTTATCCGTTAAACATGAGCCGCTTTTCCAAGTATCTCGGCAGCCCATTGATTAAGGCTTTTGCCGGTAGCCTGGGCGGCTACCAGCGCCGCCGCATGAAGCTCCGGAGGCACGCGCAGCATCAATTTGCCGCTGGCAGGCTTTTCCGGCGACTCGCCGCGCGCCTTGCAATCATCAATCATGAAGTCAATGGCGGCCTCGAAGTCTGCACGTAATTCGGTTACTGTTTCGCCATGAAAACCGATGATGGCTTTCACTCCCAGTACGCGGCCCACGAATATAGCATCGCGCTCATCGAATTCAATGCGGGCTGTATAGCCCTTATAAGTCATAGTGTTCATGGTTTAATCTCCAGTTTGCTCAGCATTTCGCGTAATTGCTCAACCTGATATTTCTTGGCATCCTTTTCTGGGTGAGGCCGGTGCGCATGCCATTCCATGCCCTGTAGCGTGAATTTCACACGCGAACCCTCGCGCTCGGTCTTTTCGGCACCCAATGCGGTTAGCAGTGCCTCAAGCTCGGCAAATACAATAGACGCTCGTGTAGTCTTGTAGGCTGGAATAGCTGGTTCGAGCGATAGCGAGAGCTGGCATTTCCGTTAAACACACCCGATCTACGCACTGTTTATCCATATGAATAACGGAAACAGATCAAGCTTTCATTTTCCGGTATTATACAATTGACTTTTTCGCTTAGCCCAATTCAAACTTTTCCAGTCTTATTTTCGGCCACAGCTTATCAGAGGCATAACAATCATGAGCACCACCGTAAAAACGGAAATCCCCGACCAACTCTGGCAGCAAGCGCAATACATGGTGCAGCAGGGCTGGGTTGCCAATATGGATGAATTGATTGCCGAATCCGTCCGCCGTTATCTGGAATCCCACCTTGAAACGATAAACGAGAGTTTCATTCTCGACGATGTTGACTGGGGCTTACATGGGCAGCCCTGACCCTGTCATTAGTGCTCAAGGTTAACGGTCAAAAACTTTAAAACGGAACAAGCAATGAACAGAATCGAAATTGAACAAGCCGTGCTAAGAGAAATACACTCTTTGCCTTTAGATAAAGTTGAAGCCACGTTAAATTTTGTGTTGTCTTTAAAAAACAAGCCGGTTAAAAAACGACCGTTAGGATTACTAAAGGGTAAAGTGGAGTTTGCTGTCGACGAAATCTTTAAAATGACTGACGAAGAGTTTTTACAATCGTGAAATGCTATTTACCCGACACGCATAGCCTCGTAGGTCGGGCGACAGCTTTTTCGTTGCCCGACTTTAGCTCTTCTGATTGTCGGGCATAAACAACATGCCCGACCTACTAACCGTATCAATCATGCCCCAAAACAAACCAATCCCAAAAATCAAAGGCGAATTCCTATTAGGCAATTTACGCCAGATGAAAGCCAACTCATTTCAAGCGCTTTGCGACTGGCAGCGTGATTATGGCGATCTAGCAAGCTTCAGATTGGCTACGCGCCATTTTTATTTAATCAGCCACCCCAAGCTGGTCGAGCAGGCTTTAATCAAACAAAGCGATACCTTTGTCAAAATGTACGATCCTAAAAAACCAACCGGCCTAGGCTTAGTGTTAGGGCAAGGATTAGTGACCAGTCAGGGCGAGCTATGGCAAAGGCAACGGCGGTTAATGCAGCCGGTTTTCCAGAGGAGTAATCTGGCGTCCTTGCTGCCGCAAATTACCACGGCCGGCAATAACCTGTTAGCCAGATGGCGGCTATTGGGTGACGGCGCACAAGTTAATCTCGCCGATGAAATGATGCAGGTGACGCTTGAAGTGATCACTCAGACCATGTTCAGCACCAGCGTTCTCGATAAAATCGAACACATTGCGCCTGCTTTAGACACGGCGCTCCGGTATGCGGCCAAATCGGTAATGAATCCTTTACGCATCCCGTTATGTATACCCACTAAAACCAATCGGGAATTCAATGCGGCAAGCGCACTGTTGGATGAGGTCATTTACGGGATTATCGAGCAGCGCCGTACCCAACCAGCAGAACACAACGATTTATTGGATATGCTACTGAACGCAAGCGATGACAGTGGCGAACTTATGTCCGACAAACAGGTTCGCGATGAAGTCATTACCATTTTTACCGCCGGTCATGAAACCACTGCAAACTTGTTAACCTGGACGCTGTATTTACTGGCCCGCCATCCGGATGTTCTGGCTAAATTGCGCCAAGAGCTCGATACATTGCTGCAAGGCAAAGTCCCAACGGCAGAAGACTTGCAGCAGCTTGTCTATACCAGAGCGGTATTGAACGAGTCGATGCGCTTTCGCCCGCCTGTCGGCATTATGATGCGCAAAATTATCAAAGATACTGAGGTTGACGGGTACTCGTTAAAACAAGGCAGGCTGGCAATGTTCAGTATTTACAATATTCACCATCACCCGGATTTCTGGCCGCAGCCTGAGCGGTTCGATCCCGAACGCTTTTTGAACGATGAAAATCGCCGGTTTTCATTCATGCCATTCGGAACCGGCGAACGCATCTGTATCGGCAATCATTTTGCGTTACTGGAAAGCCAGCTTTTGTTGAGTATGATTATTCAGCATTTTGACTTGCAATTGCTTAATACGGATGAAGCCGAGATTGAAATGGCGGTAACGCTGAAAGCGAAAGGTGGGATTCCAGTAAAGTTAACCGCTCGAAGCAGATAAAGAGAATGTGAATCGCAAAAAAAAACCCGTCATAGAGACGGGCTTTTTAAGCGCCTAAACCAACTTAAGATTAGTTTTTGGTTTTATCAACAATCTGGTTGGCTTTAATCCAAGGCATCATGCTACGCAGTTTTGCGCCAACCACTTCAATCGGATGCTCCGCATTCAAACGACGTTTTGCAGTCATTTCAGGATAGTTGGTCATGCCTTCCAAAATGAATTGCTTCGCGTACTCACCGTTTCTGATGTTTTTCAACGCTTCGCGCATCGCCCAGCGGCTTTCTTCGTTGTAAACGGGGGGGCCAGTGACGTATTCCCCGT
>CAZJOY010000172.1:0-9296 GCA_964547705.1 uncultured Methylobacter sp.
GGGCCGTTAGACGACGGCGAATAAAACCTTTCGGGCCATTAAATAATCGTTGCGATCATTCGCCGGAAAGTAGTGCTTGATCAGGATTGAAAAAGGATAAAGCTATGAACAAACAATGTATTTACGTGCCACTTGCCGTATTAGTTGCCTCTCTTGCGGCTTGCAGTGCGACTCCACAGAAAGATATTGCGGGGCTGAGTTCAGGAATTGACACAGCGAATGCAGGCCATTATCGTCAGGCCATTATGCATGAAGAAGCGGCCGAGAAAAAACTGGAAGAAGCCAATAAATCATTAGCCAAATGGAAAAATGATCATTATTGGAATATTAACGATCAACAAAAAGCCAAAGATGCGGCTCAATCCGCGGCTGAGCATCGGTTAGCATCGGAAAAGGAGATGTGCCAGTGGTTAACACAGGTTCATAGTCAAAACCACGTTCAGGACGGACCGCTTTCGGCTCAACATACCGCCGTATTTTTCGCGGATGGCAGTGCAACGCCTTATAAATCCGAGGAACATGAAATTGCCATCCTGGGCTCATATTTGAGGGCTAATCCCGATGCTACTGTCGATGTCACCGCTTCTACCGATACAGTTGGCAGCACAACAAGCAACCAAAGTCTATCGGACAGAAGGGCTTCTTTCGTCAGAAACATGTTAATCAAGCACGGCGCTAGTGCCGGTCAATTGAATGTAAAAGCAGTAGGCGAAGCTGCCGGGCCAGCGAACACACGCAATCAGAATCATCGGGTAGTTACGATGATTACTGTTCATCCCGCTTATGCCGATTGTCCGGAACTGAAATAATCATTAACGTTTCCCTGAAGCCGTCATAATGGCTTCAGGGAAACATAGCGTTCAGCTTCATTCCTGAAAAATAACTATAAGTTATAGTTGTCCAGAAGAGTAAAAACAGCAGTGCGGCAGCCAGGCTGATATAGTCTCTTTTCCTAATATTGTGTTTTAACACGCTAAGCTGATGCTTGCAGCGCTTGGTTGTCATATAATGCGCGTTTTAGTTTTATGATCCCATAAGGAAAGTTAATATGAAGAAAATCGTTTTATTAGTTTCAGCTTTGCTGTTCTTTTTTACTTCACTAGCCAATGCTCACGGCCCCGTGCGTCAAAAAGCCGAAGAGAAAATCACCATCAATGCACCTGCTGCAAAAGTTTGGGATATTATCAAGAATTACGGTGATATGTCTTGGCATCCCGGCATTATGAGTTCCACAGTTAAAGGCGATAACAGCAAAGGTGCGGTTCGCGTTTTAACTTTGAAAGACGGCAGCACGATTACCGAAGAATTGAAAAAATACGACGAAGCTAAAATGTCTTATGCTTATAAAATCACTGACATGAGCTCTTCAAAGACTATTACTCATGCCGGTGCTGAAGAAAAAGTTCCTGCATTGCCTGTAAACGACTACGCAGCAAGCATTGAATTAGCCGATAAAGGCGGTAACACTGAAGTTATCTGGAAAGCCGGCTACTACCGCGCTTACATGAACAACAATCCACCGGAAGAAATGAACGAAGAAACAGCTAACGCCGCAGTGAAAGCCGTTTTGGAAACAGGCTTGATTAACCTGAAAAAATTGGCTGAAAAGTAAGGTTTAGCCAATGTTCCTTGCGAACTATCGCCGCACCGGCTCCCGGCTGGTTTGCGGCATGCGCCCCCGTCTTGGCGATCGCTACGCCAGTTCCCGACTGGCTGGTGGCATACACACCATCCTTGGCGATAAGGCTGTAGCGATTTGTATCGCTACAGCCTTTTTATCAACACCGCTTGCGGCGCAACCTTTTGCCTACATTAGTAACCAATTGGGCGATAGCTTATCGGTAATCGATACCGCAACCGGTAGCGTCGTCGATACGATTACTGTGCCCGGCAAGCCGGCCGGGGTTGCAGTCGCGCCCGATGGCAGTAAAGTCTATGTCAGTACGCCGGAAGCCAAAGGTTTTTCTGTAGTCGATACAAAAAAACGCGAAGTTATAGCCAGTGTTGCCGTCAATGACGGCACGCTGGGTATTGCAGTAGGACCGGACGGAAAGCGGATTTATGTAGCAGACTGGTATAAGAATACCGTTTCTATTATTGATGCGGACAGTCTACAGATCATTAAAACGATCGGTGTCGGCGAATCGCCATCCGGCTTGGTTGTCAGCCCTGATAACCGCTGGTTATATGTCGCCAACCGGATCAGTAATTCGGTTTCCCAGATCGACTTGAAGACATTAAGTGTGAAGAAAACCGCGCCAGTCGGAACGCACCCGTTTGGACTCACCATTGACTCTCGAGGTGAACGCATTTACGTCGCCAACGTAAAAAGCGATGATGTCACCGTTGTCGAAACGGCAAGGATGAAGCCCATCGCTACCGTAAAGGTCAATATGTTGCCTTATGCCACAGCGCTGGCGCTTAACGACAGCCGCCTGTTGGTGACTAATCAGGATGACGGTTCGGTTTCCGTTATCGACACCGAAAACCTGAAGGAAATCGCCCTGATTAATGTGGGCACCAAACCTGAAGGTATCAGCACTCATCCCGATGACCGGCATGTTTACGTGGCGAACTGGTTTGACGGCAACGTTTCGGTGATCGATGCCAGAACCCTGAAAGTGATCGATACCGTTAAAACCGGCGAAGGCAGCCGGGCATTTGGGCAGTTCATGGGCAAATAATCACCAATCATTTTTTGTAGCCAAGTGAGGCGGGCAGTTTTTTTGCCCGCTCTACTATTTGAACAACGCCGATTTATTTACGCATTGTTAATGCAAAACGCATCACAAGCCTCCTCAAAAAAATGCCGTCACCGAATCAACTCATCGCTCCTCTTCCTTATTTTACAGACAGCGCGGAACTATTTTCCGCTTATGCAGACAAGGCTTGGGCCGTTTTTCTGGATAGTGGTTTTCCCAGTAGCAATCAGGGCCGATATGATATTATCGCGGCCGATCCGGTGTGTACCTTGGTCACGCACGGCGAAATTACCGAGATTAACTGTAAAGGTGTAACCACAAAATCGACTGAAAACCCGTTTGATTTAATCAAGCAACAGCTTTTTTTGTTCCCGGATTTTAAGCAGATTGATGATCTGCCGTTCAACGGCGGAGCCATCGGTTATTTTTCCTATGACTTGGCCCGGCGACTGGAAACGTTGCCGGAAATCGCTGAAGACGCAGAACATATCGCCGAAATGGCGGTAGGGATTTACGAGTGGGCTGTCGTCGTCGATCATCACCGGCAAAAAAGCTATTTGGTAGGGAGTTGCGAGCAGCAAAAATGGCAAGATTTAATCCGGCAGTTTAGCCATAAACCGGCAACTCAGGATCATCATGCGTTTAAGGTCGTCGGCGAAATCAAGTCCAACATGGATAGGGGGTTCTATGTTAATGCGTTTAACCGGATCAAGCATTATCTTAAAGAAGGCGATTGCTATCAGGTGAACCTGACTCAGCGTTTTGCCGCCGATTGTGAAGGCGATCCTTGGACAGCTTATCAAACCTTGCGCAAACTGAATGCCGCTCCGTTCAGTTGCTACCTTAACTTACCCGAAGTCCAAATTTTAAGTTCATCGCCGGAGCGCTTCTTAAAATTGACCGATAGTGTGGTTGAAACCAAGCCGATCAAAGGCACGCGGCCGCGAAAACAGGATTACACGGAAGACCGGCAGCAAATAAATGAGCTGGAAGCCAGCACCAAAGACCGGGCCGAGAACCTGATGATCGTCGACTTGCTCCGCAACGACATCAGCAAAACCTGCAAGAGCGGTTCGGTCAAAGTGCCGGTGCTGTTCGACGTGGAAAGTTACGCCACCGTACACCATCTGGTTAGCACCGTAACCGGCATACTGGCGGATGATCGGCATGCACTGGATTTGTTAAAAAGTTGTTTCCCCGGCGGATCGATTACCGGCGCGCCGAAGATCCGGGCCATGGAAATCATCGAAGAACTCGAACCCAACCGGCGCGGCGTTTATTGCGGGGCCATCGGTTACATCGGTTTCAACGGCAATATGGATACCAATATCGCCATTAGGACCTTGGTGCATTCGGATAATACGATCCGTTTCTGGGCAGGCGGCGGCATCGTCAACGATTCGGTAGCGGAAGAAGAATACCAGGAAAGTTTCGACAAAGCTGCGGCTATGCTCGATTTGTTGCAGCGATTTACAGCAAAGTGATGCGCTTGTGGACGATGTCGTCGTAATCAAACTGGGCGGAAGTCTGTCCCGTTCGGATAACCTTATTAACTGTCTGGATGTGGTCGAAAAAAAATATCAGGGTAGGGCGGTGGCGATTGTTCCGGGCGGCGGCGCGTTTGCCGACCAAGTCAGGCTGGCGCAACAACATTGGCAATTTGACGATGTCACCGCTCACCACATGGCCATTTTGGCCATGCAACAGATGGCGTTGATGTTTAAAGGGCTTAAACCGGGGTTTGTTCTTGCCCATACTGTTTCCGAGCTTCAAGCAAAGCTAAGAGATAGAACAAAACTGATCTGGTCGCCTGATATTGCCGAGCTTGATAATGCCGGCATTGCCGCATGCTGGGACATCACTTCGGATAGTTTGGCTGCATGGCTGGCTAAAACAGTTTCGGCAACCGAATTGATCTTAGTAAAGTCGGCGAGCATAGATGCGAAACTAAGCCTGAAACAACTTGCTGAACAAGACATAATCGATAAAGCATTCTGCGGTTTCGTCGCTCAAACTGTTTTTCAAATACAAATTGTTAATGGTCAAAACTGGGCGACAAGCTCATGTTAGATCGTTATGGCGGTAGGGGTTGCCGCATCTATAACATAGGGATGTAAAAACTTAGCAAAAGGATTCACGCATGTTAAATATTTGGCAAGCAACCTGTATAAAAATAGCCGAGTGGTTTTCGTTATGGATTGTGGCCGGTTGTGCATGGGCATGGTGGCAGCCGGAGCTATGGTTATGGTTCCAGCCGTACATTACGGTCGGGCTGGGTGTGATCATGCTGGGCATGGGCCTGACTCTGCGCTTGTCCGATTTTTCAGACATATTCCGGATGCCGAAGATTATCGCAATCGGCATATTGGCGCAGTTTGTCATCATGCCATTGTCGGCTTATCTGTGGGTTAAAGTACTGGAACTGGAAACGAGCCTTGCGATAGGGTTGATTCTTGTCGGCGCTTGTCCCGGCGGCACCGCATCCAATGTCATCACTTATCTGGCTCGTGCCAACGTCGCCTTGAGCGTACTGTTGACGATGTGTTCGACGTTTTTGGCCGTTGTGTTGACGCCGCTGCTGACCGAATGGTTGGCAGGCGCTTACGTTCCTGTTGATGGTTGGGGCTTGTTCCGTTCGATGGTTTTGGTGGTATTGATACCATTAATAGCCGGATTAGCAATTAACACGGCGCTGGACCGTATTCAACAGCATAAGCGTTATGTTGTGCGAGGCGCGATAAATGCTATCGGTCCAATCGTCAGTGTTGGTGTGATCGTGTTGGTGGTGGGCAGTATTGTAGCCGGCAATAAAGCCGCGATTGATCAGATGGGAGCGACATTATTCGGCGCGGTGTTCTTGTTTCACGCTACCGGGTTTGCATTGGGCTATATTGCGATGACATGGCTCGGTTACGGCAAAGTTGAATGCCGTACAGTATCGATAGAAGTCGGTATGCAAAATAGCGGATTGGGTGCGTCGCTGGCTAAAACTCACTTTGCAGATATGGCGATGGCTCCTGTTCCGGCCGCTATTTCTGCGGTAATGCATTGTTTGATAGGTAGTGCGCTAGCTGGAATTTGGGGTAGAAGACGCTAGAGATGATGTGATTGGATTATATCTCTACACGCTCCATCAAATAGCATAAGCAATCCTGCCGGATCACGCGCTCATCCAAGGTCAACATGGACGGCATGGCAGGGCGGGTAATGACCAATTGTTGCGCATCGTTACTGAAAAATCGGCTGGTAACATCATCGCCGCGTTCGTTCTTGGCAATGACCGGAACAGCGTCATGATTGGTTTTTCCCAGCACAGTACCCGCCGGAATATCGGTAAAATTCATCCGGTCCAAATCAGGGTTTAACAGCAGGTCGACAGTTTCTTCGCTGAAACTGAATGTCGCATCGTCTGCAATCGTGACTTGGGCGACCGTGTGGTAAATATCGACATCCTGTTTGGCAATAGGATGGGAGGGAATTTCCGCCAGATGCAGGCAGCTGTCGAGAAACTCAAACGCATGTTCAGCGCCATGCTCTTGACCGGGGCGGCCGCATTCAAATGTCACTTCCGGGCAAAACTCAGCGAAAGCGGCGGATTGCGTGCCTTTCGGGTGGGTGAAATGTACCAGTAGCCGCCCGAATAATGCGCCCAGTTGTAAAAAATCGTTGTCCAGTTTGTTCACGCAGGCATAGTGCGGATTCAAGCCGGTGTTGTTATGTATATCGACACTGGCAAACATCTTGCGCCGGCGCATCGCTGCGACGATTTGTTCGGCAATGTGCCGCTCGGGCGATTCGGGCAATGCGGTGCCGGGCCAAACCCGGTTGAAATCGGGCTGTCCGTCCAACCGGCGCACATTCAAACGCGCCGCTTCAATGTTGCCGAAAAAAATGCTGAGCGGCCGGGGTAAAGCTTGCCGATGGTATTTTTGTAACAAGCGTTGCAGCGCCAAAAAACCGGTGGGTTCGTTGCCGTGCAATAGCACCGAGACAAATAGCGTATCGGAGCGCTCGCCGGAAAGATGGAAAAGCGCGGGTTGCGGAATCAGCCGATGCAGGTTTTCGGCCTGAATATCGAGTAAACCCGCAGGCAAGTCAGTGAACTGTTGAAGAGTATTGATCAAGGTATTTCCCATTCGCCGACCGGTTGGTTACGGCGTTGATTATCTAAATAGCAGCGGGTCAGTGCGACAAAATCGCCCGGATATTTTTGCATAAAACGGCGTTGCCAGGTACTGCCGTTTTGCAAGCTTTCAACCCGCTGGCGGATGATGTCTAAATACAGCTTGCTGTCTGCCGGGTCGATATGCAGCGATTTTAATCCCAAGGCCGCGCGCGGCAGCAGTTCATTTTTCAAAAGGCCGGGCAAACGCTGTTTTTGCTGATCGAACCAGACAATATGCACGCCCAAACCATAGCGGGCAGCTTGGTAGAAATTGTCCTTGGCTTCGGAAAAAGCTAACAGTGGGTCTTGTTGCGTTTGCAGTTGTTCGCACAGATTTTGGCAAAGTCCATAGAAAAACGCCGCGTTGGCAATAGAGTCGATCACTGTCGGTCCGGCGGAAGGTGCACGGTGTTCGATGCGGATATGCGGCATGCCGTCTTCATCAAAACCGATCAACGGCCTGTTCCAGCGCCAGATCGTACCGTTATGCAGGCGCAAATGTTGAAACTGTTCCGGGGCGGTATCGAAACATTCCGGCAGCAATATGGGAAAATGGGCCAGGTTCTCAGTGAAGCATTCACAAATCGAATGACGGACAAAATCGGAACCGAAACTCACCCGCCACAAAGGTCCTTGCGCCGCGCCACCCAATCCCCCGATGCCAACCGCCTGCTCAAACAGCGGAATCCGCGAGTCGTGCCATAAGTCCTTGCCGAACACAAACGGCGCATTGGCGCACAAAGCGACCATCGGCGCGGAAACAAGCAGTGAGGCATTGTAATAAAAATGGGCAAGGCTCAAAGGGCATTGCAGGTGCAATTGAAACGAAGTTGCCGCCGCTTCCAGCATTACGTCGTAATGATCGGTTTTCAGACGCTCGTGGCCTTTAATATCCAGTTGAATCGGCTTGTTGCGTTTTTTCAGAATTTGCTCGTTTAATGCCCGGTAGCGGTTCATATCCGAGATAGTGCCCAGATGAAGATCATCCTGCCGTAGCGTAGGTAAAGAGCCGATCATCAACAGGTGAAGCTGCATTTGCCGGGCATGTTGCTCGGCTTGCTGCCAAGTGTTGAGCAAGTCATTATTCAGTTCGACAAGCGCATTGTTCGTTAAAGAAACAGGCGCGGTATTGAACTCAACATTAAATTTCGACAGTTCGGTACTTGCCAGCGGATTATTGAAAGACGATAGATAACTTGCATTACAGGGGGCAGGGCGCATGTCGTCATTCAGTAGCCAAGCCTCAATTTCAAACCCGGCAACAGGGCCGTGTTCCGAACAGGCGCCTTTCGTTATCAACTGCTCCAGTAGCTGAGTTTCTATTGCCAAGCGCTGCTGGAAGTGTTCGAAATCTGCGGGGCGGTAAATCTCGGTATGAACTTCTTGACCCATGATAATTCTCCCGGATAACAAACGTTGCTTGAAGAAATGCGTCATTACCAGTCAGGATAATCACAGTTGGGAGTGGTATCAAGCATTAGGTTTAATGCAGGAATGTTGAACTTCATTGCATACGGCAGCCAGCCCAATCTACGGAGCTAGATGTCCGCCAAACAACTAAGCTACAAACATTCAAAAATCTATAAGGCAGGGTGCGCAAATCCGCCTTGCAACGTTTAACTTTATTCGATTTTTTCACAGAAGCGCCAAGATTCACTGTGTGAAAATTAAACCGTTTATAAAGGCACGACTGATCGGTATTTTGCTACAAAAAATTGCTTAATGCGTAGTCAGGTCTTGTTTGATGTTCTTCGCAAATAAAGTTAAGTCGGTGTCCACAACGATTTATTAATGGTTGAAACTTAGGTTTTATTGCTTAGTAGAGTCATTACGCGAGGTTTTAGACTCGCTGGTTATTTTGTCGTTTTGTATTATCAGACGGTAAAGCGTTTTGGTGTCTATGTACCCAGAATGGTAGTCATAGACCGATATCTCATCATCTGCGACAAACTTAATTTCAGTATTATTTTTAGTATCCCCTCTGGAATCGGCAAAGACGGGCATTGCAAAACCCAAAGCAAAAATTGCCAATATGCAAACTTTTACTTTTTTATCGAATGTATCCATAGTGATCACCTCTGTAAGTTAATCAGTGAATCTTGGCGTTTCAGAGAGTACCAGATTACCTAGCATATTAATATTACAGAAATATGACAATTTTAATAAAATAAATTTTTATTAAAAATCAATTATATATGTATGGCGTGGCACGATTAAAAGTTCAAGGTTTTCGAATTCCCAAAAATGGTACGCGATGCGCACTACAGGTTTGGGGCTGGAGAAGGTAAAACCGGGTAACCGATTTTTTCAATGCCCGACGTACAGGCTGAATTGAAAAGCAGAGTTGTAGGGTGGGTAGATATTTTTCTCCATGCAAAATCTGCATTCCCCGTATCCCTTTGGGTTATGCAGGAGGTAGAGCAACGCAG
>CAZJOY010000173.1:0-9262 GCA_964547705.1 uncultured Methylobacter sp.
TCGGCATTTACCGTCGACGGAGGGATGACAGCTATTTAAGGCTAAAACTTATGTATACACAAAACGATAAACGATGTTCGTTAACTGAACTCGTTGCACAGATACAAAACGGCGATTGTTTGGCGATTGGCGGCGGCTTATCCTGGCGCGAACCGATGGCGGCTTTGCGGGAACTGATCCGGCAAAACATTAAAGACCTTAAACTGGTCGGCTCGGCACACGGCATCGATGTTGACCTTCTGTGCGGAGCCGGAAGCGTTGCCGTCAGTGCCGAATCCTATGTCGGCTTTGAGCAGGATTTCGGCATGGCGCTCAACTACCGTCGCGCCTGCGAAACGGGTGCCGTGAAAGTAGAGGATAACTGCTGTTACTCCTTGGTCCAACAGCTTCGGGCGGCTATTCAAGGCTTGCCTTTTATGCCGATCCGCTCGGTACAAGGGACGGATTTCCTTAAGCTGCACCCTGAATTTAAAACGATGATCTGTCCTTTTACCGGCGAACAACTGGTTTTAGTGCCTGCGCTAAAACCCGATGTCGCTCTTATTCATGCCCACTATGCCGACGAGCACGGCAATTTGCATATTGAAGGGCCGCCAGTGGCCGACGTTCTTTTTGCCAAGGCTTCCAAAAAAGTCATCGCTACGGTTGAAGCTTTAATCCCTCATGATGAATTGGCAAAAAAAGGCGTAACGATTCCGTATTTTTATGTCACCGCCATTTGCGAAACACCCTACGGCGCTCACCCGACTTCCTGCTACCCGAATTATGCTTATGACCGGGAACATACGGCCTCTTATTACCAAGCCGCCAAACACGGCGCGGACAGTTTTAATCAAAACTACCTGACGCCTTTTGTTCACGGCTGCAAAGATCATGACGCTTATCTCTTAGCCGTCGGCGGCAAAGCCAGACTAGCTTGTTTGGAGCAGTGGGATCAGAGCATGGAAAAATGGATGCACCTTTATGAATAGTCAAAATAAGATTCAAACTTGTACACTCGGCGAATTGATGATTTATCAAATCGCACTGTCGATAGAAGACGGGATTTTAGCGTTTCACGGTTTCGGGTCGCCTCTGGTGCAGTTAGCTTTGCATCTGGCAAAGCGCAATCATGCGCCCAATTTGGTGTTGGTCGCAGGCGCGACGTATGGCATCAATCCGACCCCGGCATTTTTAACGCCCACCACTAACGATTTTGCGATGAACCGCGATGCCGAGTGTCATTTAACGATTGAAGAACTATTCGACCTTGCTGGGAGCGGACGATTAGGCAGGATGTTCTTGTCGGGTTTGCAAATTGACCGTTGGGGCAATATGAATGTCACCCGCTTGGGAAACGATGAGCGGATTTCGTTAAAACTGCCCGGCGGTGGCGGCGGCTGTAATTTATCGGCCGATGCCGGCCATGTGACCATCTGGACAGCGGCGCATCGCACCCATGCCGACGAAAAAGGCCGCCGCCGTTATCGCTTGGCAAACCGCTGCGATTTTATCACCAGCGTAGGACACCGCACCGCAGAAGGCTTGCCGCGTACCGCTATGCCTTATCGCGGAAGCGGGCCGGATTGCATAGTGACCGACTTAGGAGTATTCGGTTTTAACCAGGAAGGCCACGTGCAATTGCGCGCGCTTTATCCCGATACCAGCGTCGAGTTAATCGCCGAAAGCACGGAATTCGATCTGCCGGTTGCCGCGAACCTATCGACAGCGGCTTTGCCCGAACCTGACATGATCGAATTCATCCGCCGCCTGGACCCTTTAAAAATCCATCAGCGCGAACTCAGCCCTTCCGATCGCGGGCGCTTTTTTCAATTGAGCGGAGCATAAGCGATGAATGGCCAAATTCTACAGGTCGGGGCTTTAAAACAGCAGCTTAACTTCGTACCGTTGCCGTACCGTTGCGTCAGCTTCCAACCGTATGAAGGCGAAATGGATGCCGCCGTAATAACGCAGTATCTGCTGGACCGGGAAGTCTATCGGCGCACCGACATTATCATTTTGCATAACTCGCGCGAGCAATATGCCGTTGCCGCCGTGCAGCGCAGAACCTCGGAAACTTTATTCAGTCCGGTGGATAAAGTGGAAGTGTTGGCGCTTCCGGATGAATGCGTTTTTATTACCGATCCCGCTACCGATCCGGCCAACCGATCCGCATTGGCTCAATTAGCGGTCAAGCATCATGTTTCTTCCGACCAGACCGCGATAGTGGCCGGTACGTTTGATCATATCAATATCATTCACCGTCCCAAGCCCTTGGTTTTGCGCGTGATTGAAGTCGTTCCGCCGGAACCGCCCAAGCTTTATCACCTGATCGAACAAGTATTAAGTTATGCCGACTTGCCGCCCATTCTATTGGAATTGGAGACTATCGATCTGCGCGATCTCGCCGCTACGGTCAGCCCCGAAGCTTATTTGGTGCCTTGCCGTTCGGGAGGACTGACGGATTTGAGCGCGCCGGTTCATTTTCTGGATGAACGGCCAAAACAACGCCAAAACTGGACCTTGCTCGGATGCGAGCGCAGCTTGCAATTTCATCGCCATTACTACGGCGATGAACCGCCCCGCGTGGAAATGTGTCCGCGCAAGTTGTTCAAGCCCGATGCAAAACCGACCATCCTGAAATGCTGCTTGCTTGAGTATGATTTTGAACAGCAGGATAACTTGACTGTGGTGCCTTGGGGATCGGATTTAGCGATGATCGAAAAGGCCTTGCGCCAACTAGTGGGGAAGAATCCGAATGTTTGAATGCGCGTGGGAAAATATTATAAAAGGCCAGCGGGATGCGCGGACGGAAAAACCTCGCAAGACCGGCTGCACCATGGTCATGGATGTCGGCAAGAGCCTGGAGGAAACCAAAAGCATCCTGGAAATAGCGTCCCGTTATATCGATCACTGGAAGTTTGGTTTTGGCACCTCTGTGTTCATGGACAAAGCCTTGTTGCAGGAAAAACTGCGCTTACTGGCAAGCCATAATATCCTGACCTTTCCCGGCGGCACCTTGCTTGAGGTAGCGATGCTGGAACATCATTGCCGCGTTTATATGACCCATGCCAAGGAATTGGGCTTTAGCGCGGTGGAAATTTCCGATGGAACGTTGCCTATTCCTCGTTTCAGGCGTAAGAAAATTATCGAATGCGCATTAAATGCCGGATTGATTCCGATCACCGAAGTCGGCAAGAAAGATCCCAAACGGCAGCCCACGGTGGATCAAGTTGCGGAAGAAGTTCTGGAGGATATTGAGTGGGGCGCGGCTTGGGTCATCCTGGAAGGGCGCGAAGGCGGCCAAAGCGTGGGCGTTTTCGATGACGCGGGAAATGTTGACGATTTTGACGTGGACATGATCGTCAACCTGATAGGCGACAAGCAGGACGCGCTGATATGGGAAGCGCCCATCAAATCCCAACAGGCTTTTTTTATCGAAAAATTTGGCGCCAACGTCGGACTGGGCAACATTCCGACGGATCAGGTGCTCGCGCTGGAAGCCCTGCGCAACGGTTTGCGTTTTGACACGCTGAACCGTGTTAGCGGCAAGCTGGTGCGCGAAGGCGTCTGGGATCCTAACGAGGTGGAAACCAACTGCATAAACAATAATGCTGTTAACCGGGCCGGTACGCCGTAATGCCTAACGATAAGCAACAGCCGGCATCAATACAGGAAAAAGTTCTGGAAATCGGCAGCCGGCTGAAAAGCGCACCGTCCGAGCGATTGATTAATACCGTGTTCGCAGCCGAATTAAGCCATCAAACACATTTATTCGCGGCTTTGGGACTTGTCGATATTGCCCATACGCTGTGCGCGATTGAAGCACAGACGATCCCGGCCAAGGAGGGTCATGAGTTACTGTGGTATTTACTCAAACTGCAAAACCGGCCCGAAACTTTTTCGATGACGCCGGCCAGAGGCGATATTTATACCAACCGCGAAGCGTGGCTGGCAGAACGAACCGATGCCACGGGCTGGCTCGGCGCAGGCCGTGCGCGGCGGGAAGCGATCACCACGGCGTTTATCCTTGTTACGCGGCAATTGCTGCTCGAATTCACCGAAACGCTGATAGTCCTATGCCGGGCGATGGTTCAGCAAGCGGAGCAGCACAGTCTGTCGCTGATGCCGGATTACACCTACTTACAGGCGGCGCAGCCGACCACGTTCGGTCATTATCTATTGGGCTTCGCCTATCCGTTATTGCGCGATCTGGATCGGCTGGAATCCTTATTGACCCGGCTTAATCTAAGCCCGATGGGTTGCGGCAGCACCAATGGCTCAAGGTTGCTGCAGGGACGGCAGCAGTTAGCAGATTTACTGGGCTTCAACGGTTTGATCGCCCATGCCCGCGATGCGATGTGGCAAGCGGATTTATTCATCGAAACCGCATCGATATTGACGACGTGCAGTATTAATCTCAGCCGGCTGGCCGAGGATTTACAAGTTTACAGTACCCAGGAATTTGCCTTGGTTGAGCTGGACGATAGCCATGCCCGCGCCAGTAAAATCATGCCGCAAAAAAAGAACCCGTTTGCGTTAACGCATATTCGGGGCGTCGCCAATAAAACGATCGGGCTATTAACTTCGGTCACGGCAGCGGCCAGAACGCCTTCCGGTCAGCCCGACAATCGATTGTTGATTTATGGAGATTTGCCCGAAGCCCTGCAAACCGTGAACGATGCCGCGGCATTAATGGCGGAAGTATTGCAGGACATCAGCTTCAATACAGACAGAGGCGAAGCCTTGGTGAATTCCGGCTGGATCATGGCGACCGATCTGGCCGAATCGCTGGTGTTGGAATGCGGGCTGGATTTTAGAAGCGCGCATCATTTAGTGGCTTTTCTGGTTAGCGAATACCGGGGTAAAAGCATACGGGAGCTTGGTTATGAAAACCTGATGCAATCCGCCGTTACTGTTCTGGGGCTACCTATCGCGCTGACTGAACAACAGTTTAAAGCCGCCTTGGATGCCAGTCTGGCTCTGCAAGCACGAACGCAGCCGGGCGGCACCGCGATGGACTGCATGAATACAATGATCTCCGAATGCCGTGAACAACTGGCAAAACATCACCAGAAAAACCAAGCCAATAAAGTTTATTTTGCAGCCAAGCAGAGCGATTTATTGGAACGGGCGATAGTGCTGGCTGGTTTGAAAAAATAATATCTGTAGGGGCAATCCCTTGTGATTGCCCTAGGTACGGTAGAAACCCAAGGGGCAACCACAAGGGATTGCCCCTACAAATAAACGGCGGTTTGATAATACGTTATGAAATTTAATCGAAAAATCCATCATCGAAAATCAATACGCCTTAAAAATTATGATTATTCACAAGCGGGTTTATATTTCATCACCATCTGCGCCGAACATGGACATTGTTTATTTGGAACGATACAAAACAACAATATAGCATTAAATGATGCGGGTAATATGATCGACAGCCAATGGTGTGAATTACCCAATCGTTTCCCATCTGTCGTATTACATGAATATGTGGTAATGCCCAATCACTTTCATGGCGTTATTGAACTTGTGGGGGCAGACACAAAATCAGTTGCGACAATTGGCGATGTGGTAGGCGCATTTAAATCGTTATCAACCGATGAATACATTAAAAACGTCAAGCAAAACAATTGGCGGCCTTTTGCGGGTAAATTGTGGCAACGCAATTATTACGAACATGTTATCCGTAATGAAGAGTCCTATCTAAAGATTGCGGAATATATTCAAAATAACCCGTTAAATTGGCAAAAAGACAAATATTTCGTGTAGGGGCAATCCCTTGTGATTGCCCTAGGTACGGTAGAAACCCAAGGGGCAACCACAAGGGATTGCCCCTACACATTTTAGGGAACGAGCAGTTACAACAGTAATTCTTACTTCAAGTACAGGAATTGAACAATGTCCAAATCGACTTTTGACTATATCATCGTTGGCGCAGGTTCCGCCGGCTGCGTCCTTGCCAATCGCTTGAGCGAGGATTCAAACTGCCAAGTTTTACTGCTTGAGGCGGGCGGCGAAGACGACGCCGCGACTATCCGCACCCCGGCATTGTTTTCGCAATTGCAGGACAGCCCCTACGATTGGAGCGACCGGACGGTGCCGCAACAACATATGAACGGCCGCCGCATTTACATCCCGCAAGGAAAAGTTCTGGGCGGTTCAAGTTCGATCAATTACATGATTTATATACGCGGCCATCGCAACGATTACGATCATTGGGCCAGCCTCGGCAACACCGGCTGGAGCTATGACGATGTACTGCCTTACTTCATCAAATCGGAAACGAATGACACCTTCGCCAACCGTTATCACGGCCAATCCGGGCCGCTGGCGGTTACCAGTCACCCGAAATTAAGCCCGGTATCCGAACGTTATCTCGCGGCCGCGCAAGAAGCGGGTATTGCTTTCAATGCGGACGCTAACGGCGAGCGGCAGGAAGGCTGTGGACCTTTGCAAAGAAATATTACAGGCGGCTCACGAAGCAGCACCGCTGCGGCTTATCTGCATCCGGCCCGGACTCGCCCGAACCTTACCGTTATCAGCCATGCGCAAGCTACAAAACTACTGTTCACCGATAACCGGGTGACCGGCGTGCAATATCTGCGTTTCGGCATTACCGAACAGGCTCATGCCGATGCCGAAGTCATCTTATCCGGAGGGGCCTTCCGCTCGCCGCAATTGCTGATGCTGTCGGGTTTGGGGCCGGCCTCGGAACTTGAAAAACTCGGCATCGACGTGCGCATGGATTTGCCAGAAGTCGGCAAGAACCTGCAAGATCATATCCATGCCCGAGTGCGTTGCGAACTGACCGAGCCCTTAACTTTTGCGCCGCTGCCGGACGACGATAAAATGGCGGCCGCTCGCGCTTACGAATACGGCAAAACCGGGCCCTTGGCTTCGAATTTTCTGGAAGCGGGTGCCTTTGTCAACAGCCGTCCCGATGTGACTCATCCCGACCTGCAATTGTTTTTATTCGGCAATTTAACGCCCGAGTATCCTGAAGCCGGATCGTCGAATCGCCACGGCATAGCCCTGACTGCTTATGTCAACAGGCCGCGCAGTACCGGCGAAGTAACGCTGTCCTCCGCCGATCCGTTGGACCGTCCGCGCATCGATCCTCGTTATTTCAGCGACCCGGACGACCTTCGCTGCCTGGTGGAAGGTGTGCGTTGGAATCTTAGAATTTTGCACGGTCATCCTTTTGACGACATCAGAGGCATTGAGTTGTCGCCGGGCATCACTGTTCGCGATGATGCGGGTTTGGAGGATTTTGTAAGACGCACGGCATCGACCACCTGGCATCCGACCTCGACTTGCCGAATGGGAACCGATGCAACGGCGGTGGTCGATCCGGCGCTACGGGTCAATGGCGTCAACGGCCTGCGTGTGGTCGACGCGTCCATTATGCCTAGCATGGTCAGCGGCAACACCAACGCCCCGGTCATCATGATCGCGGAAAAGGCGGCCGACTTGATTAAGCAAGGCTAAGGGCTTAATAACCGATGTTACGCACAGGGTGTACTTCTCCCGTTTGCCGCGCCGAGCACCGGAGCTTTTGCCGAGACCAGCCCGTGAGGGGTGCGGCAGGGAAGCCGCACGTCAGCAGAGGGGCAGGAGCCCCTTCTGCTGACCCTCGGCAAAAGCGAGGAGCGCAGGAAGCAAGCGGCAACCGGGTCGCCTTTTCTTTGGATACTTTCTTTTGGCGACGCAAAAGAAAGTATCTCGCCTTCGGGTGCGAGAACCCGATTCAAACAAACTGTCGCGCTAGCGACGCCTTATGCCTCAATTCGACTGAATGCTTAACATCAGTTAATAAGGAAATCAGTTTATGATTGATTCAGTCCATATCAATGATTCGACAATTTACGGCTCGTCCTGGGCCGACCCGGAGCTGCGCCCTTTATTTACCGAGCAAAACAAAATCAAAGGCTGGCTTGAAGTCATGACTGTACTGGCGGAGGTACAAGCCGAGTTCGGTTTGATTCCAACGCAAGCCGCAACAGAGATCAGATCGGCTTACGAAAATATCGATATAGACGAAGCTTTTTTACAGGAAGCGGCCGAAGGATTTGCAAAAACCAATCATTCTCTGATGGGGCTGATCAATGCGGTCAAGCAGCGCTGCCAAGCCACGGGCGGCGAATGGCTGTGTTACGGCGTAACCGTTCAGGATATTACCGACACCCATACCGTCCGTACTTTACTGAAAGCGCGCGAACACTTGTTAGCGCAAATTACCGGAATAGAGCTGATCCTGATCGATCTGGCGTGGCTGCACCGGCAGACCGTGATGTGCGGACGCACGCATGCTCAACCGGGTTTGTTGATCACCTTTGGCTTTAAAGCCGCCACTTGGCTGGACGAACTGGAACGCCATCGCCAGCGTTTAACTGAACTTGCATCGCGCCTTAATGTCGGCCAACTTTGCGGTGGTGTCGGCAGCCTGTCGTCCTTGGGCCCTGACGCGCTGGCCTTGCAAAAAGCCGTGTTGCAGCGTTTGGGTCTGAATGCGCCGGCCATCTCCTGGACCAGCACCCGCGACCGCTATGCCGAATGGCTAAATATACTGGCAATGCTGACTGCCACCGGCGATCGCATCGGCCAGGAAATAGTCAATCTGCAACGGCCTGAAATCGGCGAGTTGAGTGAAGGTAAGGTCAGCGGAGCGGTCGGCAGCATCACCATGCCGCAGAAACGCAACCCGGAAATTTCCGAGCATCTCGGCACCTTGTCGCGGGTGGTCAGGCATCACGCCGCGCACATGGCTGAAAATCTCGTCCACAGCCATGAACGGGACGGACGTTCATGGAAAGGCGAATGGGTCATTATTCCCGACGCGACGCTAGCGGCCGGCAAATCCCTGGCGTTGCTCAAGCTGCTGCTCAAGGATTTGCAAGTCAATCCGCAGCGGATGCGCGCTAATATCTTGGCGACCCAAGGCTTTGTCCATGCCGAGGCGGTGATGCTGGTGCTCGCGAAAACACTGGGCAAGCAAAGCGCACATCAGCTTGTCTACAATCTGACGATGCAAGCCCAGAGCGAAGGTCTGCATCTTAAACAGGCGCTTCTCAATAATCCGCAAATCGGCGCTATTTTGGGGCATGGCGAGATAGAGGCGCTGTTCAATCCAGAACAAAGCACTGGAGTTTGCGCGGCCATGGTTGAGCAAGTCATTGCCCGGATATCTTTACCGTAGAAGAATTGATTGTCATGAATACCTTACCACCTATCAGTTTAACGAGAATATCCAATACGTCATTCCGGCAGGGATTGCCGGAAT
>CAZJOY010000174.1:0-9185 GCA_964547705.1 uncultured Methylobacter sp.
CCTTCGCGCCGATACGCAACTGGACATGATGTACATGCCCGACGCTATCGATGCCGCGATTACCTTGATGACAGCCGACAGCACGCATTTAAAACACCGGAATGCGTTCAATGTGACGGCTATGAGTTTCACGCCGCAGCAGTTAGCCGCGGAAATACAAAAACACATCCCCGGATTCACTATCGCTTACAACGTCGATCCTTTGCGTCAGGCAATCGCCGACTCCTGGCCCAAACATATGAACGACAGCGCCGCCAAAGCCGAATGGGGCTGGCGGCCTCGATTCGGTTTACCGGCGATGGTCAAGGATATGCTGGAAAATCTGCGCTTAGGCGATGTCTGGTAAAGAATATACTTCGTATAATTTATTTTTATTCACCACGAAGACACGAAGGACACAAAGAAAAAACAGAAACTTCGTGTCTTCATGGTGAGAAAATAATGCGTAATTCGGGTATGTTCTTTCATGGAAATGGCCTCAACTCAATAAACGGAGGCGTTTATGTCACTGCAAAAATTAGCACCGCTGTTAACCGGCAAGTTAGCCGACTTGCAAAAACAAGGTATTAGCAAAGGTAATGAAAAAATCGTTACCGGCATTAAAGCTGCCGCCGACGGTTTCGGGCCCCGCTACTTTCTTGAAGGCTACGGCGACAGGGCTTTCTTGCGCATGAACTCCAATTCCTATCTCGGACTTGCGATGCATCCGCAGGTCATCAAAGCGGAAGCCGAGGCCGCTGAAAAATTCGGCACCGGTCCCGGAGCGGTCCGTTTTATCAGCGGCACTTGCCGGCCGCATATCGAGCTGGAACACAAGCTGGCCGAATTTCACGGCCGCGAGTCGGCCATGCTGTTCAGTTCCGCTTATACAACGATGGTCGGCGTATTGCCTCAATTTATCTCCGCCGACACCTTAGTCGTCAGCGATGCGCTGAATCATAACTGCATTATCAATGCGATCCGCTTATCCCAACCCGCCGGCAAAGAAGTTTATGCTCATACGGATATTAATGCCTTGAACAATATCCTCGACGCTTATCAAGGCCGAGTCAAACGCGTTTGCGTCGTTACTGACGGAATTTTCAGCATGCGCGGCGATTACGCCGATCTCGATAAAATCAACGCTTGCTGTAAACGCCATGAAGAGGCCTACGAACAAGGCATTATCACGATTGTCGACGATTCGCATGGCGTCGGCGCTTTTGGACAGACCGGACGCGGCACCGAAGAATATACGCAAAGTAAGGCGGATGTTTTAATTGCCACGCTCGGCAAAGCCTTTGGCGTTAACGGCGGCTATGTCGTTTCCGACTCAGTAGTGATCGATTATTTACGGGAAAGCTCGCCGTCTTATATTTATTCAAATCCGATTACCCCGGCTGAGGCAGCCGCAGCAAAGGCCGCCTTAACCATTGCAGCCAGCGCTGAAGGCTCGCGTTTGCTGGAAAAACTACGGGCATTTAGCATTCGTCTCAGATCGGAACTTGGGCAACGAGGCTTTGAAACCTTACCGGGAGAACATCCTATCGTCCCAATCATGCTCAGGGACACAGCAAAAACATCGGCATTAGTCGCGCATTTATTGGCAAATAATATCCTGGCCACGGGACTGAATTATCCTGTTGTTCCTCAAGGGGAACAGGAAATCAGGTTACAGGTATCGGCCGCGCACAGTGAAAAAGACCTGGATTATTTACTGGCTAAGTTGGCTGAGTTTAAGGAACCTTTATGAAATAAATTGAACAACTTGCGCCGCATGTTTACAGCGGGAGTGCAAACTCTGCTTGCGTTTGCAGGCGAAGCCTGCACTCCGGCTATAGCCCCGTAGGGTACGCTGTGCGTACCTTTCAAAGCTTCTCAGCAACCGCATAAAGCACATTGGCCTGAACCGCTTGTATCTGCGCATTTAATAGAAATGAATGATTGGCCTGGCGAACATGCTCGACCATTGCCGGCTCCAACTGCTCAATGGTGCCGCGATAACCCGATCCGAGCAGCGTCGTCCACCAATCTTCCGGGGATGCGATCGGATGCGTTGCTGCCTCGGCCACAATCCATGGCTCGGATACCCCGGCTTCATTGAATATCGCGCTGAGAGTGGATGATTCGGATATTCGATCCCATGGGTTGAAGCCTTTGTATAGGTCAGGCCTGACATCACGAACCGCATTCCAAAATACTGCATTAGCCGGTTCAAAAAAATCCGGCCCCCATGTAGTAATCGCAAGTTTTCCACCTGGACGCAACACCCGCCATAGCTCGCTGATAGCCGCCGGAATATCGGGGACGAAAAATATTCCGAACACACAAACCACCGCATCGAAACTGGCGTCGGCAAAACCGGTATCAAGCATATCGCCAGCCCGAAACTCAACGTTATTCAAGCCTTTATTTTCCGCTTTGGCACTGGCTAAGTTAAGCAGTTTTTCGGCAACATCGACGCCAATAACACGTCCGCCAGGTCCAACTTGCTCAGCCGCAGGTAATGCAGACGCCCCGCTGCCGCAACACACATCAAGCACCGACGCGCCCGGTTTCAAATCGAGGCGATTAATAGTGTTGCGTCCGAATCGGTCCCAAAAAGTATTAGCAGGATGATCGAACAAGTCGGAAGCGGCGTTATAAGCCGCCGCTGCTTTAGCCTGAGCTTCATTCAAATCGCTCATAAATGTCCTTTGTTGTTTAACGTAATTCAGTGTTTGGGAGTAAAACCGCTAACCATGTCCATAACCTCTTATGTACGGTGACGTACAGACCACTTCCGATCTTAAGGCTATATTGTTTCTTAAGTTTACGGCGAAGTATATATGACTCGTCCCTAAACTAGGCTTCCGTATAACGGGAATTTTTATTCTTTGATACAACGTGAGGAGAATAGCGATGGCTTGGGATCAAATTGAAGGCAATTGGAAACAATTTAAAGGTAAAGTAAAAGAAACCTGGGGCGATTTGACTGACGACGAACTTGATCAAATCGCAGGCAAGCGGGACGTGCTGCTAGGCAAGATTCAGGAACGTTATGGAATGCAAAAAGACGAAGCGGAACGAAAGCTCAGGGATTTTGAAGATCGAATTCATTAATCGTTAAAGCGTTTATTAATCTGTAAGATGGGTAGAGCAGCGCTAAACCCATCCTACTCCTTATATTACTGGCTTTCTGTTTAGGCTCAACCTGCGTTAGCGCTTATGCGGAAGAACCTGCCCATCATATTTAAATGGCCGCCATCCGGCTCTCGGCCTGTGTGAATGCACAGGGTAAGACCAGCAACCTTTTTTCTTTCTTTGCATCGCCGAATTTTTTCCGCATAGGCACAAAAAGCATGCGCCCACACGAGGCTTGGTTTGTTACACAATCACCGGCTTCAGCATTGAAGTTTTCCCTACCATAACATCCACCGCTTTCAACAGACGTTTGAAAATTGATTGCTGGCAATAAGGAATATTATGCTTTTTGCACAGCGCCACCACTTGCGGCTGTAATTTTTGATATTGACTTAACGGTAAATCCGGCCATAAATGATGTTCAATTTGATAATTCAGCCAGCCATAAAAGAAATCGTTAAAATTAGATCCCGTTGGATAATTGACTGAACCCAAAATCTGCCGCAAATAAAACTCTCCCTTGCCTTTTGCTTTTTCATCGAACATCATCACATCATCTCCTGCATGATTCGGGATCATGACCAGAAAACTGTGCATATTGGTGAAAATTTCCGCCAGAATGGAATTCATCAACACACTGAAAGCGGCGAAAGTTCCCAGAGGCAAGAACAACAACGGCAACAGCACAAAACGATAGGCTATATAAGGCAAAACACTTTTCAGCCACAACTCCCGGCCTTGTTGGGTAAATAGACTCCACGCCCCGATGCGAGTCATCTCCGGTTTAGGCTTGCCCTGCTGCCTAGCCGCATTCAAGCACAATTCTTTATGTGTTCGCGGCGTGTAATAAATAATTTTCCAAATTCCCGAAAATAACGCCACAATCACATAACGTTGCCACATCGGCAGGCTTGATTGCCTTAGCCATTCCATATTGTGTTGGGCATTGTTTGGGTCGGCTTTTTCACCCAAGCTATAATGATGCAATACGTCATGTTCGTGATGCCAACCGGCAGGCGTCATCCAGTCCGGCCAATCGATAAAACGTCTCCATCCCTGGGCAAATTTTTTGCTGGTGTAATTTTCGCTGACCGCTTCAAGTTTGTCATAGCCCCTGTGAACGACCGGATGCGCAACTTGCGTCCAGCGCGTAAAGCTGCCCTGACTGATGAATAACGCAGAAACCGGATTAGGAAAAATCCAAGCTGTGCCATAACCGATAACAGAGCAAATTTTTCCCCAACGTTCCATTTTTTTTAAATGGCTAAAATCTTCATCGCCAATATCGGCTAAAGCTTGCTGGTGAATTTCGGTGATGTCTTTGGCTAATTGCTCGCGATCTACCGACTGGTAACTATTTAAACTCAAAACGTGTTGCCTCTTTGAAGTGCAATGGAAGGATGGGTTGATAACTTCATATTGAATAAACGCATTTTCCGGTGAGATGGCAGATATAGAAATTGCGTTAATTCTGAGAGACAAACGAGCGACGCCAAGAACAATCTCCTTCTATATAAATCGTCTTCACGCCAATTCATACAGTGATGATTGTCTTAAATAACGTTTTAGTTACGTATAAAAAAAGCCCACATAAAGTGGGCTTTGTCCGAATTTGTTTTTATTATTTTATGTGGACCACTGCCTTGTAAAACGGCAGCTTAATTTGTTGCGTTTATTATTGTTGTTACCGTATTACCGGTTATTTTTCTTCCTCACTATAAGAAGACAATTCTTTCAAATCGCCTCCACCTTGCTTAAGGTGGGCGCATGATATTGGATTGATAGCCCATTGTCCAGTAAAAGTGCGGCAAACTGTCGCACATCGAAGATTTGGAATGAAATCAGCCTTTACAGCTTTTGAAATTAGGGTAAGTTTGGGGTTCACGCTTACGTACCGCAGAGTGAATATGTCATATAGGAAAAAATCCCAGGGCTTTCCTTGTGTGTAATCAAGTTTTTTGAAGAAATAGACCTGAAACTTTTTACGCGTTGATAATAAAAGCCTGATCATCCACAATTCAAACTCCTCCTAATCTTCGACTTTGCTTAGCCACTCTTGTTTATCGCTACGCAAGTCGGTAAATGGCTTATTGCTCATCATCAAAAATAAAGTTACTCTTTACCCAATTGAGTTTAGTAAAGAGACATCCGTATGCCCAAAATCAGTTCCAAACGTCAAATCACCTTGCCGGTAGAGCAATGTCTGGAGTTAGGCATTAAACCGGGCGATGAATTTCAAAGCTTTGTCGCCGACGGCCGCATTACCATTATCAAAAAACATCCTGGCGCCGCGCAAGGCATACTTAGGCATATTGTGGCGGATGCTTCCATAAGCGATGAAGAGTCTTTACAAAGCTCATTGCATTAGGCGGCAAAATTGATCGCTATCGATACCAATGCTTTACTTCGTTATCTGTTATGGGATGACGAAGCGCAGGCAATTAAAGCCAATCAGTTAATTAACGGGGCTCAACCTGTGTTGTTGACTGATATTGTGCTGGTCGAGACGGTATGGACGCTTACCGGAAAAAAGTACGGACTTGATAAAGACCAAGTGATGACTCTACTCAATTCGCTTTTTGAAGAATCCAATATATGTTTTGAGGACGGACAGACTGTGTGGCGAGCGGTGAATGATTACCGTCAAGCCAAACCTGTTAAAGTTGGCAACAAACAAAACAGCGCAGGTTTTCCCGATGCATTAATTGTTAATAAGTCAAGGTTTAGCATAACTCAGAAAAATGAAAGCTTCGGCGGCGTTTATACTTTCGATATTGCGGCTTTGCAACTACCGGAAACAAAACATCCTTAATCGAAAAGGGGTGCGATCCGTCCCTACCCGGCTGATGACAGAATTAGTCGCGCCGCCGATGACCTGGATGTTTTTCATAAGTTCACAGGATGCGGTAAAGTTATATAGCCCGTATGTAACGTAGCGGAACATACTATCCCAGCCATCAAACCCATACATCGTCATTGATGATAGTACGCATTGCTGTGAGTTTAACTACCTCTGTACCGAAACTCCCCCCCGTAGGATTAAACACGTCAAGATAAAAAGTTTCGTTAGGTTCCGGAACAGTATCGCCAATAATCTCCACTGGAACGACGGCGTATTTCTCATTGGGATAGAGTCTTAGCGATCCCTGTACAGCAAGGTAATCCTCATTAGCTTTAGCAGTGCCGTCGCGAGTGCCGTAATCCACGGCCAATACCTGATTAGAGTCACTCCGCTCACCCGTGAACTGCAATAAAAAATAGGCGTAACTGGTTCCGCTGTGACCTTCAGTAACAGCAGTCTGCACCTCTTCCGGCTTGCTTGGCGCATTTGGATATTGCGCACGCAGGCTCTGATCAATCCATTGTTGATAATAGCTAACGCGTTGCCAAGCGCCGATTTCGCCAAAACTACTGTTACCGACACTGTCTACGTCCGGGTGAATAGTGCCTTGGCTCAGACTGGCTACATAAGAAGCAATCCCGGCAACCTGTCCACCGATAAAGGCAGGGCCACCGCTATCCCCCGGAGTAATCAACCCTTCGTCCTGCCCCAGTCCTGTTCCGGGTCGATTTATCAGCAGCCCCAAAGCATCTTGTATGCTGCTGCCACTATCGAAATCAGCCACCAGTTGCGTGCCTTCCGTTGGAGACCACGCCATCGCTGAACCGAGCCATTGTTTAAGTGTGCCGATATCGGCATCAAACTGATTACTGGCTTTCAAACGTAGTGGATTGCCGTTGTAAGTAGTTAACTTTCCTGCAGCACCAGTGCCTGGCAGCCCATATCCCACCATGACCATGGTTTTATCAATTTCATCGCTGTCACGATAAAGAGTGTAGCGCTCAGCCGTTACCGGTGCTGCATCGGCCAGCCAGATCAATGCCAGATCATTGTTGGAGTTAGCCGAATCATAAGCAGGAATAATATCAATACGAGTCGACGTAATCGTCTGTTTGCCAGATGCTGTTTCAAAGTGGACATAGGCGCCGCTGGAAGATCCATTAACCAAATGCGCTACGGTCAATACAGCCCGGCCATCGTAGAGTAAAACACCCGTGCCGTATGACTTGCCCGAAGAAATGCGAACAACTCCATCATAGCCTTCTTCAGGATAGGCATGATTGCGAGAATCGATGTAAGAGGTAACAGTGCTAACCATAAAATATAAAAATTTTCAAAGCCTTAAAAATTACGCCGGCTTACTCTCAAGAGGAACTGGACAGATTGAAAGCAACGGCCCAGCAATTTTTAGGCAAAGTTGTGTAGGTACTTATGCTTACATACTAAGGCTTGTTTATTTGTACTGCATTACTCATATTTAAGGCAAGTGATATTAAAAACATGAAGCCAACAAATAAGCTTAAATGGGTTCATTTACATATTAAAGATTTTCATCTGTCAGCAATACGTGCTGAAGACCCTAATTATTGTCAATTCCCTCAACAATGATGGGAAGATGAAGAAAATAACGGTGAGTGGTGAGAGTTGCCTGTGCATATATAGTAAATCGAGCATATTGGAAATGTCTCGCCAATTGACAAAAAGGAAATTCCATAGCATCTAGAGCCGGACATGGCATGTTGCCCCGTTCGAAACGTTTTCCGGCAGTTAAAGGTAATCGTTTAGCTCAAACATTTCAGAAACGTGAGACCGCAATACATATCAAACTGCTGTCAGTTCGGCCATTTCCGGCGCATACTGGATCTCGATACAGAAGTATCGAACAGCGCTTTCAAGTTGGGCGCATCTCCCAAAAGCGATTGGATCGTTTGATACGCGATATAAAAGCTTTAGTTCTCCATAACGCGTAAACCAGTCCCTTATTTCTCAAAAAATCATTTGGCATTAAAGAATACTTGTAGCTTTGGTAATGTAAGACATTCAGCTCAATAGCGGATTCACCCGATATCGGTAATAGCGCTTATTGATCAAAGAAATAAACTTCCTATCTTATAGATACTCGTACAACACCAACCGATTTTTTAGGGTTATTTAAATCAAAATAGGAAAGTGAACATGAAAAGAATAAATCTAGCAGTAATATTATTAGTTTTATCCGCATTTACCAGCGCTGTTTATGCCGATATTACCCTGCAATCCAAAGAAGAAGTCGAGGGCACCTGGAAGCTGCAATCCACCAAAAACTCTTTAACCGATAAAGAAGCCATCCCGAGGGAAGATACCTGGGTATTTAAAAACGGCAAAGTAACGATCTTACATATTCCGCGCGACGGCAAATTTTATGATCAACCGCCGGTCAATTACGAAATAGAGGATGGCAAATTAAAAATTGCCTTGGTGGGTAATAACAGGTTTGACGTATTTTCTTTAGCGGAAAAAGACGACAAGAGCATGACCCTAAAAGGAAAATTCGGCGGCTATTATTACTTTGTAAAAAAGTAGCCTTACCGGATTTAAGTCGATAGGGCGCGGTGAGGTGCCAACCGCACCCTACGTTATTCAGCAACTGAAATATCTTAGAACCGGACGGGGGCATGTCGCCCGTCCGAAACGTAAGGCGGCAATTGAATGTGGTCGCTTAACTCAGGCATTGCAGAAACGTTAAGAACGGGGTTGCAAAACCCGTCCCGCCTGGGAATGTTCAGAAAGTCTCCCATCAATTATTTGGAGAAAATACCATGAGTAAAGAACAAAAAAGTAATAAAGAAAACAAGAAAAAACCAGCTTTAAGTCCGAAAGAAAAGAAAGCTGTGAAGAAATCCAAGAAAGATTCTAAGAGTTAATAAAATTAACGAGAATTTAATATAACCCAACGGCTTCCAATCTGAAGATTGGAAGCCCTGATGAGTTCTAGCCTCCAAAATCGAATTGCTAAATTCAAGTAGTCGCGCTGGTTCCCAAGCTCCAGCTTGGGAATCCAGTCGTGGAAGCTCCAGCTTCCCGTGTAACTCAACACGCCTTTATCACCTCAATCAACCCCGTCTGTCCGGCATAATTACGTGCACTGAAATAGCGCCAATGCTCAGGTTGATCTACATAGCCGCGTTTCACAGAATTTTGATGAATGTAATCCGACTTCTGATGCATAACCGCCTCAGATTCGATGATTTGCGGATGATTG
>CAZJOY010000175.1:0-9160 GCA_964547705.1 uncultured Methylobacter sp.
ATATCTGGCAGCGGATCCTTAACGACTGTAAGAGGTTCCAGTAAATACGGAATACCAAAGCCATGGCCGGTAAGCTGCTGAGGCCTGTCTGCCAAATTTTCCGGCCTTAATAAGCCAATCTCACCGACATTGCCGAAATTGGTCAAGGCATCGACCAGAATCACCTGACAGCAATCCTCAAAAAACCGGAGTGCGTTAAGTCCGGCGATACCGGCATTGAACACCTTAACATTCTTAGGCCAAGTCAACTGGCAAAGCTGAGCATGAACGTAGCTACCAAAGCCGTCGTCACCATGTAGTTCGTTACCAAAACAAACTACATGGCGTGAGCTACAACTTAAGGCCATAAAGTGATGCGTTTGCCGGTATCGAGCACATGCACGGTACAGACCAGACAGGGATCGTGAGAGCGGATAATATGTCCGATTTCCACCGGATCGTCGGGATTGTCGACGGTTAAGCCGAGCAAACTGCTTTCCCAATGTCCGTGCCGGCCTTCGCTGTCTTTCGGCGACGCGTTCCAAGCGGTGGGCGTAACGACTTGATAACGGCTAATCACGCCGTCGGTAACTTGCAGCCAATGTCCCAAGGCGCCGCGCGCCGCTGTGACCAGTCCAAAGCCCTCGCCGTCGGGAATTTCTTGCCGGTCGGGAGGAATCATATGCGGATCGTTAGGGCGTGCGGCCAGCTCATGCAAGGTTTCACGCATTTGATGCAATAACCGGGCGGTACGGCGTAAGCGGGCAAACTGACGCAGCCAGGCATTGCCTCCTTCCGCCTGATATAGCGAGCAGATCAACGGTTCGCCGTCGATCAGCGCATCGGCCAAAGGACCGGTTTGTACGACTTTGTTTTGATAGCGCGGCGCTTTGCACCAGGTATAGCGGTCGGAATGGGGCTGATAATCCGGAATGGTTTGTCCCTGAAATGGATGGCGGCCGCCCGGATAGGGCTGAAACCAGGAATAACGTACATGTTCGGTAATCTCGGCTTGCTCGAAAGCTTCAACACTGCCTGTTTCGCCATTCAGGAAACCGGCCCTGAACAAACGCTTGCGTTGCGGAGGCAAAGCCTCGGCATCGGCCGGATCGTCATAAGAGCCGTAACTGAGCATGTGAGGCGTGCCAAAACCTACGCGATGCAAGCCGATATTACGGCTCATCATTGTCAGCAGGCCGACAGCGCTGTCCGGGTGAGCTTCCAGCCAATTAAAGAATTCGTCAGCCGATTCCAAAGCCAGCCAGGCATCCAGACCGGTACCAATAACGCGCTGTTCGAACCAGCGCGTCAGTTTGTTCAAGATCGACAAGCTGTCGATAATGTGGCGGCTATCGGCTGGCGTCGTCACCCCGCCCGGTAACATATAAGACGAGTGCGGCCATTGTCCGCCAAACAGCGCGACAATTTCGACGGTATGACGCGAATGTTCAAGCGCATCGCGATAAATCGAACCTTGGAACGGCAGGAAAGCCGAACGCGCTTGTTGATAAAACGCCTGCTCGGCATATTTAGGATGGCAAAAGTCGGCGGTAAAAAACAGAAAAGATTGCCGTAAATCGCTTTGCACCGTTTCGGCCATCAAACACAGATTACGGATACGAATGGCCGCAGGCGGCACCGGAATGCCGCCAAGATGTTCCAGCGCCAACACCGCCGCGTTTAATTGCGCGGTACCGCAGATGCCGCAAATACGCGGCGTAATGACCAGCGAATCTTTCGGCGTGCGGCTGATCATGATTTGTTCGAAGCCTCGATACATCGAGCCGATACAGCGGGCATCGACGACTTTGCCGTCTTCGATTTCCAGCTGGAAATCGAGATCGCCTTCGACCCGGTTAAGGTCGATTTGGATAATTCTTTTGGACATGATTAAGTATCCATGGTCTTGTTCAGTACCCGTTCGGGCGCCGCTTCGTGGGCCAGGCTCTTATAAGCCATGTAATTGGCCCGCTCTACGCCCAATGGCAGATGTACCGGAATGGTGCCTATTTTTTCGGTGCGGAACAGATCCTGGGTCAGCGGAAATTCGGGAGACGTGCAGCCGAAACACGGCACACCTGCCCGCGTCTTGCTGCTGCGATTATTCCAAAGCTCGGTATTGCAGGTCGCCATCGTAACTGGCCCTTGGCAGCCCAGATTAAAAAACATGCAGGCCTTACCGCCGAACACCGTGTCTTCTACATCGTACTCATGATATTCATTGCGGGTGCAGCCCTGATGCACCGTAGTGTTAAAGAAGGTCTTGGGCCGATTGACATGGTCGAGTTCTATCGGAAGCCCGGAAGCCAGCATGGCTAACGTTTTAGTCATCGTGTTGGGATGGGCCGGACAACCGGAAATGTTGATAACAGGCAAGCCTTTACGCGAGCGCCATTCAATCGGTAACAACCCGCCGGGAGATTCTTTATCGAACTGCAAACCGAGGCAGTCGGTCGGATTAGGCGGTGCGGCATGAACGCCGCCGTATGATGCGCATGTGCCCAGAGCGACCACGTATTGAGCCTTTTCAGCCAATTGCCGGATCAGGCTCATTTTGGAACGCCCCCGATACGGATCGTACATGCCTGAGCCATTCGGCCCGGTAATGATGCTGCCCTCAATACATAAAATATCGAGCGCTTGTTCGTCCGCAAGGATCGCATCGATCAAAGTATCGAGTCGCCTGACAGGCTCTACAGAAAGAGAGGGTTGCCAAAGCATCTCGATGTCGTACTCATTCACGAGCTCTTCCAGAGACGGACTATCGGCACACAGAATCGACATAGTGTCGCCACCGCAAGAGCCGGTTTGTAGCCAAAGTAATGTCGTCATAAAAGTCTCGTAAATACGTATTTCATGAAAAGCCCCTCATAAATCAGCGGGTTTTGTCTTTATCGAAGCATAGCGATAAGGGTTGTATGTTTTACTCCATCTGTTGAGTTGTCGTCAATTCGCCGTTGAGCTTTGTGGACTTAGAACACTTTATTGTTCGTTTTTATCATATTAACCTGCAAAACAGTTACCGAAAGACAGGCTGCTTGGTGGGTTTGAGACGGGCTCTAAGCAAAAAGCCCAGACGCTAGCAATCGACCCAGAACGGACTATTAATCTGGTGATTGCTTTCCACAACGGTCGTTGAAAGGGTGCTGTTGCACTAATTTATTTCAGCGCATACATTTTGTGTATAACAGCAGTGGCAAAACAATTACCGAAATGCCAAAAATCAAATATTGCATTCGGGTTAACTCAACTTTGCAAGAGTCATTTCAGAGCTCGTTGCTATAAATACAATAGGTGTTGCGTTTTATTTTAGCCTGATACATTGCTGTATCGGCGTTTTTGAGCAAGGTCTCGACGTCCCTGCCATGCTTCGGATAGATGGCGATGCCGATGCTGCTGCTAACGTTGCAGCGAGTCCCGTTCAATTCAAAAGGTTCCAGCAGAGCCTTCAGAATATTCTTTGCAACATATTCCACATCTTCGGGAGTTTTCATCTCGGTAATAATGACGGTGAACTCATCGCCGCCCATCCTGGCCACTGTGTCCATTTTGCGCACGCAGCCAAGCAGACGGGTTGCCGTTTCCTTAAGCAGCTCATCGCCCATGTCGTGACCAAGGGTGTCATTGATTTCTTTGAAATGATCAAGATCAAGAAACATTACCGCCATTTCCTGTCGATGACGCTGCGACAGCGACAGTCCTTGTTCCAGACGATCATAAAATAGGGTGCGATTGGGCAAACCGGTTAAGGGATCGTTATGAGCCAATGTTTGGAGTTTTTCCTCGGTCTGCTTGCGTTCGATGATGACAGCCAGGGTGTCAGTCACCATTTTGAGGTATATTTTTTCATTCTCATCGCTGACACGCCCCGCTTCAATATAGATATTCAGTACGCCAAGTAATTGACTTTCTAACAGGATGGGGACGCAATAGTGTCCGTGCGGCTGTATACCGTTATGGCTAATTTCATGCTGGTCATTGATGTGGTTGAAAAAAATAACTTCGCGGGTGACTGCCGCTTTTCCGCACAAACATTTGCCGAACGGCAACAAAGCACATGATGACAACAGTTCATCCGGGAGATTGCGTTGCGCCACCAATGCCAGGTTTTGTTCATCTTCGACGACCAGAAAAATGCATCCTTTGTTAATAAACGAAAAAGAGGGGATCGAGAGAATTTCATCGAGCGATTTGGACAGCACTTCTTTCAACGTCAAGGGAGGCAGCGAAATATTCAATAGCGAATCAAGCACGCGCTGGATATTTAACGCCAGTTCGATTTCCCGCTGGGCTTTTTTGCGTTCTGTAATATCTCTTAACACGCCTATGGCGTTCCATTTTTCTGCGATTAGTGTGGCTGAAAATGCTATCTCGATGGGGAATTCCGCGCCATCCTTGCGAATTGCAGCCAGCTCCAGCGTTTTGCCCAGGAGCGCACCCTGCCCCGTTTCTTGGAAAAGGGGAAAGGCTTTGAGATGGGCTTCGCGGAAACGCTCCGGTGTAATGAGTTCATGAAGATTTTTCCCCAGCACTTCCTCTTGCGTGTAACCGAATATCGTTTCGGCGGCTGCATTCCAGAAAGAAATGTTGCCAGAGTTATCTATGCAGATGATCGCGTCCTGCGCTGAAGCGCTGATTTTTTCGAATTTCTCTTCTTCTTCAAGTATTTTTTGCCTGGATTGTGCCAGTTGCATTTCAATTCGTCCCAGAATCACGTAGAACAACACAAGAATGTTCAAGCCAATAGCCGTAAAAATACCAGTGAATACGTACATGTCAGCTTTCGCCTGACCAATAAGCTGCGTCATGTCGTACAGTATGACAAGAGTAGCGACCGGACGTTCAGCGGCATCGTTCACGGAAAAACTGCCCGCCCAATAGTCATGCCCTTGTAAATCTATATTCGGGTGTATGCGAATGCCTGAATCTGCCTGGGCTGCGGCGGCTTGTTCAAGCACATCGATGGGCGCATACTGCAAACTCTGCGAGACCAATACCGCAGCAGGCAGCGCATCCCAGCTGTATAGCCGGTTGAGCATGCGCATGCCCGTTTCCCATTCGCTCTTCTCCAGATACTGCTTTTGGACGAGCATAAAGAGCTCGACATGAAACATAAGGTGTGATTCTTGAATGAGATTGTCAATTTCCTGCCCCAGCTCAATATAACCGGCCAGCTTCCCATCATTGAAAACAGGAAGGACGGAACGTAAAGTGAAGGTTCCCAATGGCCCAAGCTCTATTCCAGAGAACATGGCGGCGTTTTTTTCAGCACTAAGTGCAGTGTAGCGATCAATGGGGTCGCCAAAATTTTCCGGCTTGTGGACTCGCAACAGGTTAATGCGCTGTGCATCATGGAAATAGAAATGTGTGACGCCATATTCACGATGCAGGCGTTCATAAATCGAGGTGCTCAACTTCAACAAGGCTTGGCGATCCCCAGCCCGCAGTGCTGCAATGAGCTGTTTGTCCTGAGCGATGAAACGCAGGCTGGTTTCCATTACTGCCGCCTTGGCATGCAGCATCGATTGAAGATGGTTACGGAAGGAATCCGCTTCCTGTACAACGACTTCTTCCATCTGCCGTTTTTCCAGATTGCTGACAAAGTAGATGCCGATACCAAAGATAACCACTCCAGCCATGATCAGCGGCAGGATGATGCGAGTTTTTAACGTGAATACGTTCATATGCTTTCTGGAGTAGTTCAAGCGAGCCGATTGTGTTCTGTAGCGGTGATTGCATTTGCTCGAACCCAGGTTGATTGCGAACTCTGAAGATATGCAACTACTGGCTCTAAATTCTAGCAGATTGTGTAAACAGTATTTTTATTTCACTGCCCGAAACCTGCCCGCTCATGACCGACCGGTTTTGGCCGACAAATGCCCGTCAGCTTCTTGCACCTGGAAGAAGGTATTTTTAGTAACAGTTTTTTCCAGCATCGCGTTATAAGTTTTTCTGTGTAACTACTTTATTCTGCTAACAACGCAGCAATAGCTGACTTAGCATTACACTGTGCAATTGCTTCCGCTAGCTGAAATTCATTCAATTTATGTTTGATAGCTTCAGTGCCATTAAACTCAAACTCTTGATAATCCTTTTTGGCAAAGGTCACGATTTGGCATTTCTTAAATGGCTGATTTTCAAATGGCATTTTTGTGGCATTCAGATTTAATGGTGTAGCCCCTTCCGAACCGGGAGCATAAATCAAAAAGTCACCTTTCATCGCGAGTACAGCGCGATATTGATTTGCAGTGGTCAAATCTACTTCAATCTCTTTTTCTTTTAATCTCATCTTGTTAAATTCCTTGATTTATTTCATGCCCAATTAAACCCAATACACGTTTTTTATCTGGAGTCAGCGCTTAATCCGATCTTCTAATTAGAATAACTGGGGGCAGAGCAGAGTAAACTTAAAATTATTAATCTGCATTTTTCTTCCTCCAGCCAACAGGCCGCCCCATCTTTTTTGCGATCATTCTTCGGCCGGTCAAACATTCAACTTCCGATTCAAACCGTCCATTGCCGAGCACCCAAAAGCACAAAAGGGGGCAGGTTCTGATGTATCCCCACGAATTATCCTTCCTCCATTTTTTCAAAATAACCGACTAAGAGTGCCTGCGCCAGCTTTAAATAATCATCCGATAGTTCAAACGCAACATAGCGGCAGGCGATTTTGCCGAGAAAAATAACCGAATACGGCGACTGTTTTGAGCCGCTATTGACCTTGATCTGCCGTTCGGTGGCGGAGCTTTTTAGGCTGAGGCCCTCCAGCCAAAGAGCAAAAATGATCAGTGCCGCAATCAGTAACAGATTCGCCCGGCGCTCGGCTTGAATCCGACTGCCATTGGCTAAATCCAGTCCATAATGCGTACTCTTGGTGTCGCGGAAGCCTTCATCGATTTGCATCCGGGTTCGATAATAGTTCACCACACGAACCGCCGAGTAAGCCTTGAGTGAGGGCGAGACGACCAGCAACCACGGCTCTTTTTCGCGTTTAGCTTATTTGAGGCTCTGCGTCGATTTTGCCGGTCGTTTCTGAACTGTCAGCTATTTGCGGCCTTGGGCAGGACGGTAAAAAACCACCCACTGTCCTGACAAGGGATTGCTGCGTACCCAACGCGCCAAGCCCAAGTGCTTAGCTTTGCGGGTCGCTTTAGCGTAGAGCGATTTTGCCGGTTGCCAGTCATCCTGATGATCGGCAAAGGCAATGAAATCCCGGTTGCGTATCCGTCCCAACCCCTGCCAATTCAAGCGTTCCACCTCGCGAAAGAATGGGGTGCGAACCCCGGAGTCTGCGACGATGAGAGGCTTGACGTGGAGATAAGGTGTCAGGTCTTTCTTTGTGCACGATTAAGTTTTGGCTTTTGGAAAAATACACAAAGCAAAGACTTGGCACCTGCTTGCATGAAATTGTTGTCATATGCTACTTTACCCCGCTTCTTCTTGCCGACTAAGCCCGCCAATGTCCCAGATACTGAATATCACGTCTTTGCTTCCCTTTCGGTCATCACGGCGCATTCACCGCCTTCTGATCTGTCTGGTGCTGGGCTTGCCGTTGACGGATGCCGTCGCGGCTCCCCACATGGCCAGCGGTGGCAGTGGACATACCCAGGTGCTGGATGGTGATGGCAAGGTCTGGACGTGGGGCTACAACAAATACGGAACGGTCGGTGATGGCAGCACGGTGGATGCTCCCCCTTATGCACAGAGCACGCCCAGACAGGCCGCGCTCGACAACGTCGTCTATATAGCTTCGGGCCAGGGCCTCAACCTGGCCGTGCGGAGCGACGGCTCCGTGTGGAGCTGGGGCTTCGGCTATCTGGGACACGGGGCTTACGAGGGACGCCTTACACCGACGCAGGTTGCCGGCGTGGAGAACGTCAAGCAGGTGGCTTCGGGCCTCTATCATGTCCTCGCTCTCAGGCATGACGGCAACGTCATCGCCTGGGGCAACAACAGTCGTGGCGCAGTCGGCGACGGCACCACGACTCACCGGTCATCGCCGGTTGCGCCTGTGCTCTCCGGTGTGCGCGCCATTGCCGCCAATGGGCACTCCCTCGCACTGATGATGGATGGTACCGTCTGGGCTTGGGGCGACAACAGCGTAGGGCAGGCGGGTGGAACACCCGGACAGAATCTTTCCGCGCCGACGCGGATCGAGGGCCTGCGCGACATCACGGCCATCGCGGCCGGTTCCCTGCATTCCGTAGCACTGAAGAACGACGGCACGGTCTGGGCCTGGGGCGAAGGTGTGGCGCTCGGCGATGGTCGCTTTGTCAACAGCGCTACGCCGGTGCAGGCCAATATCACCGGCGTGATCGCCATCGCTGCGGGAAACGGCTTCACGCTCGCGCTGCGCGAGGATGGAACGGTATGGATTTTCGGCATCGTGGGCTACACCGCTACGAGCTCCCAACCAGCCAGCATGGTACCGATCCGGGTAACGGAACTCGCAGGCGTCCGCGCCATCGGCGCCGGCATGTTTCACAGTGTAGCCATCCTCTCGGATGGTAGCGTGTTCACCTGGGGCATGAACGATGTAGGCCAGCTCGGCAACAGCCAGAGTGGAAACTTCTCCAACGCTCCGGTACGTGTGACGGGCCCGCAGGGCGGCAGCCTCATACTGAAGACTCCAGCTCCGCTGAAGACCGATGTTGACCGGCTGTTCAACTGGGCGGAATCGGTCTATCCGCACATGTTCACTCCTCACGTCGCTTCCAGCTGGATCAGCGGGTATTACGCGCGCTGCTATCAGACGGGCTTTTGCCTCGGCGAAGGGAATGGCAGAGTCTATCTTTACGATGGCAGCATCAATGATGTCGGAGGAGTCGAGGAAATGTTGAACGCTCATGTCATCCCGGCCGGGTTCTGAACATCTCCGTCAAACAGATAAGGTGCCCTACCCGGCTGTAATTTTTTCGTTATTCCAATTTTTGGGTTGTTGGAATTACACATTCCGGCGATTCATCTGAATGAGATATCTTCAGAGTTGTGTCTGGCAAACTCACTGTTAGTGCCCTCTCTAAAGTCTCCGCAAGACGAAGAAACTTAGTTTTTTCCCAATCTGTTCCTAGATAATGTCGTCACGGGATTATGAGATACTACCCCTATTTCAATTATGTTAAAGGAAAAATCTGATGAATTCAGGACATCGGCGACACGACATATCGGATCGAGTCTGGCA
>CAZJOY010000176.1:0-9148 GCA_964547705.1 uncultured Methylobacter sp.
GTTGATGCGCTGCTCCGGCATCTTCGATAGCCAAGTCATGTAGCCCGAATTCCTGCTGGATTTCGGCTAACAGTTCGCGGTTTGCCTCACGCAAACCCAACCAGACAAAAGTATTCTCCTGTTTTAATACTTCGCTGATATCTTCAATAGTCACCTCGCCAATGCTGACGCCGTTTTGATAAGCCACGCATTTCATGACCATACTGTTATCAATTTGCCCGGTCAAAATCTTCTCCTGTTATTTGGCAATAGTAATGATCGGCGCGCCTTGCTGCCCCAGATCGGTCATAGTCATTTGAAAAACTTGGCATAACAACCGAAAGCCTTCGCGGTTCCATTGGTAGCCGGTTTCAGCTTTGAGAGCATAATGCTGGTCGCCAAACTGCACGCTGGTATCGGCAGCCGCCGACTCGTCATCGCTAACCAGCAACGCCATGGTGTTCACCGGGTTTTCGCTGACGGTAGGCGTTTGCGGATGTTTGGGGACAGTATATTCCGGATCGTCGCTGATGGACTGACCGATAAAATTCAGCACATTATGAAAACTGCGTAAGCGGAAAACCCCGTGTATCGGCCATTCGCCGCCCGGATAACCGGGCCGGATATCGACACTGACGTCGTTCGTTGCGCCTTTATCGGCTTCTTCATGCAACCGTATGCGCTCCTCGTTGCTGAGTGTTGACGGATCGTAATTGGTTAACAGGATATGACCGGTCACCCGCTTACTCAATATGATTTCCTTACGTGCAGCCTGATATTCGACCTTGAATTCTTTTTGCAGCCCGGCCATTTGTTCCGCCGTCAACGATTGGGCAGGCAAAGTCCACTGCTGATCAAACATCAACGGTTCGACAAATAACTTGTGTCTATCCTGAATCGATGATAAATGCAGCACGGCTTGCCGAAATATTCGATAGCCTTCGGCATCGCTGGGTTTGTTTAGATGAATACCGCTCCGGCCGTTGTCGTAAATCCGCAGTTCACCGGCCATCAGACGCAAAATCAAATCCACATCAGCGCCCTGCCGTAACAGCATGGTCAGTTTGTTTTCCTGAAATGGTGTCAGCAATCGGCGGGTAAATTCCTCGCCTTCGATCGGCACGATGCTGATGGTCGGGTTCTCGGACATTGTGCCGCCAAACACCGGCGTCAATAACGAGCCGGTGTTGCCGGTAAACGCCGGCGTCGCCCCGGCATTAAACTGAAAATTAAAAGTCGCGGCAATATTGGAAACGCCGGTGAAATGCATCGGTTGGTGCTGATGGGAGCGGGCAATATTTAACAGCAGCTGTTTGGACAAAATGTCTGTCGTGGTTTTATCGTACTCGATGACGGCACGATCCAACGCCATCGGTGAAAAACAACCTTGTAGGCAGCATAAAGCCAGTGTCGTCAACCATCTTCCAGCAATCCTGGTTAACGCTACCGGCCGGTAGAAATTAAAAATCATGTCGTCCTTTGAATTTGGCAAAAAATTAAGTTTGCATGTTACACGCACTAAAACTCGATTAAATTTTATTTGTTACCGATGTCTTCGCCACCGTCAAACATCTTTATATTATCGAGCTTATGTTAAATTTCTATAACCAACGGTTTATTTTCATCAAAACTTAGTTGTAGCATAGCAGCCACCATCACATTTACCTGAACGTCTATGTCTATCCCAAATAATATCCAACAGCTACACACCCAAATGCGCGAATGGCGGCAGCATCTGCACCGTTTTCCTGAAACCGCTTTTGAAGAAACCGAAACAGCGAAATTTGTCGCCGAAAAGTTGGCGAGTTTCGGCCTGGAAGTTCATCAAGGATTAGGCGAAACCGGCGTTGTCGCCACGCTGACTGCCGGGAATGGCGGCAAAAAAATAGCATTGCGGGCCGATATGGATGCGTTGTTCATTCAGGAACAAAACAATTTCGCCCACAAATCCTGCCACGACGGCAAAATGCATGCTTGCGGCCATGACGGCCATACTGCGATGCTGCTCGGAGCGGCCTGCTATTTGGCCGAGTATCGCAACTTTAACGGCACGGTGTATTTTATTTTTCAGCCTGCCGAAGAAGGCCGCGCCGGAGCCAAGCGGATGATTGACGACGGCTTGTTTGAACAATTTCCGGCTGACTGCGTTTTCGGACTGCATAATTTTCCCGATATTCCGCCAGGACATTTCGTGGTTAAGTCCGGCGCGATGATGGCCTCATTCGACTGCTTCGAAATTGTTATCACCGGACAGGCGACCCATGCCGCATTGCCGCATCTGGGCAATGACGCGATCGTCGCGTCGGCCCAGTTGGTTACCGCGTTGCAGACTATTGTCAGCCGAACGGTTAATACTATTGAGCCGGCGGTAGTCAGCATCACCCAGATCCATGCGGGCAATACCTGGAATGCGATACCGGAGTCGGTGCTGTTAAGAGGCACGTTCCGTTGCTTTAGCAGCGACGTGCAAAAAGCTATTGCCGATAAAATCACCCGGCTGGTCAATGCAATCTGCGAAGGTTTTGAGGTTAGCGCAACCATCGAATTCAACCCGGAAAATCCCGGTTATCCGGTGACGTTTAATGCGGAAACTGAAACGGAACTGGCCTTACAAGCGGCAACAGCCGTGGCCGGGGCAGACTGCATCATCCGGGATTCAGAGCTTTGCATGGGCTCGGAAGATTTTGCGTTTATGTTGCAGGAGAAACCCGGCTGCTATATCTGGATAGGCAACGGCTCTTCCGAGAACGGCTGTCTGTTGCATAATCCGCGTTATGATTTTAACGATCGGATATTGCCGGCCGGCACGGCTTATTGGGTGAAGTTGGTTGAAACGGTGTTAAAGTAACAAAATACCCAGACCTTCCAGGTTTTAGAAACCTGGAAGGTCTAATAATCTAGCTTTTTTTCGGCTCAAACAGCATGTGCGCCATTTTTTTTGCCTTGGTTTTTAAATAGCCGACATTGTCTTCGTGAGCCACGGCCTCGACCGGAATACGGCCCGCCACATCAATTCCGAGTCTTTCCAACTCTTCTATTTTCTTGGGATTATTGGTGATCAGTTCGATGGACTTTATGTTCAGGTTTTCCAGCATTAAAGCGGCGATGCTGTATTCTCTTTCGTCGGCAAGATGGCCTAGATGAATGTTCGCATCAACGGTATCCATGCCCTGATCCTGCAAATTATAAGCCTGTAGTTTTTTCAACAAGCCAATGCCGCGTCCTTCCTGGCGCAGATAAATCAATATACCGAAACCGGCTTTATCGATAATTTGCATCGCCATATCGAGCTGTTCGCCGCAGTCGCAACGTCTTGAACCCAATACGTCGCCGGTAAAACACTCGGAATGAATGCGCACCGGCACATGCTCTTTGCCCGCAACATCGCCTTTAACCAGGGCAACATGCTCCTTGTCATCGATGGTGTTGCTGTAATAATGCAGGATAAACTCGCCGTGTTTGGTTGGAATCGGCGTCTGTACCAGATTTTCTAATTGTGGCTTCACTTAACTATAACTAATCGAAAAATTGACTGTATTTTACCTAATTCACCGGCTTTCCAGTCAAAAAGTTTCATATTGTCTTTTTGATACACTGGTTTTGAATACCATGGATATGGTCAGCAATAACTTCCCGATGTGGAACGGTGAAATTTTTCCGTTCGCCCTGAGCCTGTCGAAGGGTGGGCGGAAAAATTTCGGGCCTACCGCGTCAATCCGCTCATGCTTCGACAGGCTCAGCACGAACGGATTGACGACCCAAAATAGCGATTTGGGGAAGTTATTTTGTACCAAATCCTATAGAGACGTTATTTTCTGGCCTCAATCAGCTTGATAATATCACTGCTGCGTTCGTCAACATTGACTGAGGTGAAAGCGCAGGCTTTAACGCTTTTAACGGTGTTCCGGTTAATGTTCGCACCCACCAGCGCAACAACGACAGGGTTAAGCAGATTCATCACAGCCGCAATGACAGGGTTTGAGCTGATGACATGTTCCAACAATAAAACCTGTCCGCCGGGTTTGCAGACCCGGTACAGCTCTTTCAACCCTTTTGCCGCCGACGGCACCGAACAAAAAACGAACGAACAGATAACCGTGTCGAAACTGTTATCGGCAAAGTATAACGACTGGACATCCATCAGTTCCAGCTCAACATTGACATTTTTCCTGTCCCGCTTCTTTGCCGCTTGTTTTAGCATTTGTTCGCTAAAATCAATCGCGGTTATTCGGGCATCCTTCGGATAGTAGTCGAAATTCTTGCCGGTCCCCACGCCCACTTCAAGAATATGATGGCCTTCAACTTTGGCCCACAGTCTTTTTCGCCAGTTCCTGAAAAACAATCCTTCCATGACCGCTTCCATGCCCTCAAAGTACGGAGCGATACGATCATAGCGTTTTCTAATGATGTCGCTGTCTGGCTTCATAATGGTTTCGAATAGTTAATCGGGAGCTGCATAGTACAGCGCAAGCTTGGCTGTCATCAACCTTAACTTAAGTCCGGAATGCAAGTTTGGCATTGACGGCGTGAGCCTAAAGGCGCAGTGCAAGGAGGGCCGATAACAACTTGTAAAAGAAGAGCCGTCCATAGTCTATGGATGTATCGATTGCGTTTATCCACCCTATCGAACTGTACGAATCTTTAGGTGAACGCATCGACTGCCGAACCGGTAATTTGGATAACGGTGCCGCTATGACAACTTATTGAAGTATCGATGTCCGTAGCCGAAGCCAGTCCGGACGAGCTGCAATTCTGCTGGGACGGTTCTTGATTATTGACGGTGATGGCGGCCGCTATTTTCGTTGTATCAATCATTTTGAGGCCGGCAGTAGCAGGATTGGACATATTGCCGGAAGTTACCGTTAAAGCGCTGGCATGGCTTTCGCTACCCAAACTGCTCGGCATATCTGAGGTTAAGCGGGGAGAAGCTGCGGCTGCCGGGTCCTGTAGCTGGATGGCCGCCGAGGCCGGATGAGTGCTGTCGCCCAAGGTAATGCCAGGGCTGGGTCTGGGGTTGGATAGGGTCAGGCTGATGCCTTCGCCGGTTTCGATAAAGGGATCGCTGGCAATGCCCAAGGTAATGGTGGCGGTAGTGTTGCCGGGCACAAAAGTCAGCACCGAACCGTTCACAATGATGCCGTTGCCGGAAACGGACGGCAAGCCGGTATCGTTGCCCAGCACCGCCCCGCCGGTGCCGGTCAGGGTATAGTTGACTAGAGTAGGAGTTCCTTGGGGCAAACTTAAGCTAACGACAAAAGTGGCGTTGCCGCCTTCGATCACTGAAGCCGAACCGGTTGTCACCGAAAAAAATACCGGAACAGGATCGGTTTTTGGAATGGGGTCGTTAATAATGATTGGAAAGTTGCTAATTGTTGTGGAACTGATAGTTCCTCCCGCTAAAGTCATGACACCGCCAGACAGTTTGGCTTCGGCACGACCATCCCTAAAAATTACCAAGGTGCCGTCGCTGTCGCCCTGCACAGGGATAGTCGCTAGCAGTGTAACGCCATCGAGATGATAGATATTGAGTTGATTCCCTGTCTGCAAATATCTGTAGCTGTAGGCCAGAGCGTCAATCAGTATACTTTCCACGTTTTGATCGACTATCAAGCCCTGCATGCCGGAGCCGATCATGACTGCTTCCGTGCCTTCACCGGACGCGCCGAATACGGAAACGTTGTTATCGTTGACGGTGAATTGCTCGCCCGAATCTAAAAAAACTTTCGCCATAGTGTTTACTCTAAAAATATTATGAAATATCGATGCTTCATTGAGAAATTGTTATCAAATCAAATGATGATATAAAAGGGTGCCATCCATGGCTTAAGAAGTTAATTATGAGTGGATATGCTGACGTAATGGCAAATGGTGTATGGACTATTATTTTTAGCGAATAATTGGTACCAGCCTACCTCGGGAAGCCAGTCATAAATATTAGACATACTCCATGCCAACCCCGTTCCTTGATTTAAAAAAGCAATATTCCAATCCACTATGCCGCTTGGACTAACTAGCCAAACTCCTTGCTTATAGCTATCATCAAGGGTAAGCATAAAGTTACTCGCCACAAGCGTGCAACAACGGTATCGCTGGCACTGGGCGAATAAAACCAAAAATCGAGGTTTGTCCAGGTGATGAACGATAATGTGGTTCAAACTGCCGCCGATAAATGATTTGACGCTTCCGTTTTTTCCTATGATTCCCTTTATTTTCCAAGTAATTGCTCGTCCAACGGTGATTTAACAAAGGCTTGCACCTTTAACAGATCGTCTTTGCCCGCCTTATTGATCCTGACATTGACAACTTCAGTGAAGTTATCGCCGCCCACGTCGAACGCCGCATTGCCACGGTCGATTTTCTCTCCGTTACCAAGTGTAACCGAGCCTTTAGAGAAACCTTGAGCATGGTCGTTTATATCCAGAGTATTGGCATTGGTTTGAGGTGCAGCGGCCAAGTAGAAAACAAAGAAGAGCGCAATAGTCGAAGCATTAAGTATTTTCATAATGATTTTCTATGTTATTGTTTGATCGTCATTACCTTGACAGCCATGATTCGAATGTCTATGACAAGTCTCGCCTATTCGCGGTAATCGACGGACTCATTGTGGTTCAAAAAATTACCGTTGTATGCAAGCCAAAGCTGAACTTTTTGTAAGCCTACATAGCCGTGATTAATCCAAATTGGATGTGGCGCGGCTGGTAGGGTAGTCAGTCAACTTGGTGAAAATCCAGCCATTGCTCTGTGAGAAGGGAAAATGCGCAACTACCGAAGCCCGATGTTCTTACCGTAATGTGTTGTCATATTGAAGTTAGGTAGACTGAGAAAAGGGGAACTATCTTACCCAGTGAAGAGCCCCGCCGGCTTCGGGCCTTCGTTCCTGCGACTCTTTAAGCCCTAAGCGCAGTAGTATGCCGGTGTAAACACCTAAGGCTCTACAGGCCATGAGGAGGCGTACGCACGGTTCTGTGGGCAGACGGAGGCTTGCGGCCTCCTCTGACTTGATGCGTTTCCGGCGGATTTGGGTGATGTTTGCCGGAAACAATAATATGATTAACGGGGCCTTCGTTTAGAACAATATTTTAAGGATATTGCACAGGCACTGGTTCCAACTTCCAGATGTCCCGGTTATAGTCGTTGATCGTTCTGTCCGTAGAAAACTTGCCGCTGTTTGCGCAATTCAATATGCTCATCCGGGTCCAATGATCCTTATCCTGGTAAGCCGTTTCGACGCGTTTTTGCGCATCGATATAGCTTCTAAAATCGGCAATTGTCATCCACGGGTCATACTTGCTTTTAATCGACGCGATAAGCTCATCGAAAATTCCCGGTTCAAACTGGTTAAAATGCCCGCTGTCCAGAAGGTTCATGACCCGTTGCAAATCCTCGTCCTGGTCAATGATTGCAATAGGGTCGTAATGCTGCCGCCTGACCTCGATCTGCTCTTCGGTCAGGCCGAACAGGAAGAAATTCTCATCGCCGACTTCTTCCCTTATTTCAATATTAGCGCCATCCAGTGTGCCGATAGTTAGTGCGCCATTCATCATCAGCTTCATATTACCGGTGCCGGACGCCTCTTTTCCGGCAGTAGAAATCTGCTCGGAAAGATCGGCTGCAGGACAAATCATTTCCATGCCTGAAACCCGATAATCGGGCAAAAAATACAGCGTCAATTTGTCGCCGACATCGGGATCCGAGTTAATGACTTTAGCGACATTATTAATCAATTTGATCGTTCTTTTTGCCATCGCATAACCCGGCGCAGCCTTGCCGCCGATCAGTACGCACCGAGATACCCAGTTCTGCGTTTCGCCGCGTTTAATGCGGTCGTAAAGATGAATCACGTGCAGCACATTTAAAATCTGCCGCTTGTATTCGTGGATGCGTTTAACCTGTACGTCGAATAGTGCTTCCGGATTTAAATTAAGCCCCTCCTGTTGCTGCTGCTTGTGCTCAATCAGGCGCTGCTTCGCATGTTGCTTTATGGCTCGCCAACGGCTTCTGAACTCGGCATCTTCGGCATAAGGCTCCAGTTTTTTTAAGTCATCCAGGCGGGTTATCCAACCGTCCCCGATCGTTTCGGTTATCAATGCGGCTAACTCGGGATTACAAGAAGCCAGCCAACGACGCGGGGTTACGCCGTTGGTTTTATTGTTAAATTTGTCCGGCCATAATTCATAAAAATCGCGGAACAAGCCTTGTTGCAATAGCTGGGAATGTAATTGAGCCACGCCATTGACCGAAAAACTGCCGACAATGGCCAAATAAGCCATACGCACCTGCTGTTCCGCGCCTTCCTCGATAATCGACATTCTGCTCAAGCGGGACCTATCGCCGGGCCAACGCGCAGCCACTTCCGACATAAAATGGGCATTGATTTCAAAGATAATCTCCATCAATCGCGGCAACAATCTCCGCATCAGCTTGACCGGCCATTTTTCCAGCGCTTCCGGCAACAGGGTGTGGTTGGTATAAGCCATGGTTTGCCGGGTAATTACCCAGGCCGCCGCCCATGACAGTCCATGCACATCCATTAACAGCCGCATCAATTCGGCAATGGCGATACTCGGATGGGTATCGTTTAACTGAAAACAGTTTTTGTTCGCGAAATTGCTAAAATCGTGACCGTGCTGTCTGATCCAATGCGAGGTGACGTCCTGCAAGCTTGCCGAGGCCAGGAAATACTGCTGGCGCAGCCTCAACTCCTTGCCGTTTTCGTTCGCATCATTCGGATACAGCACCATCGTGATGTGCTCCGCCGTGACTTTTGCAGCGACCGATTCGGCATAACCGCCGGCGTTGAATTCATCCAGGTTAAATTCCTCGGTCGCCACGGCTTTCCATAAGCGCAAGATATTGACGGTGTTGTTTTTAAACCCCGGTATCGGCGTGTCGAAAGGCACGGCCAGCACATCATTGGTGCTGATCCAGCAGACCCGCTGATTGCCTTGTTCATCGGTCTGTATTTCGGTATGGCCGCCAAGTTTGACGCGTAACGAATATTCCAGCCGCTCAACTTCCCAGACATTGCCGTAGCGTAGCCAGTGATCCGGCTTTTCGATTTGCTCGCCATTGACGATGGTTTGGGTAAACATGCCGTATTCATAACGCAAACCGTAACCGATGACCGGCAATTGCAATGTCGCGCAACTGTCGATAAAACAGGCAGCCA
>CAZJOY010000177.1:0-9039 GCA_964547705.1 uncultured Methylobacter sp.
CTCAAACGAAACTTATGCCCTTTTGGGTATAAGACAGGCTTCTCGTTGCCTGTTCGATAGCCAAATCAGGTTGATTGACAGATTTAGCTTTGTAGAATCCGAACGCATCTCTGGTGAGATGGAAGACGCAGAAATTGCGTTAGTTCTAAGAGACAAATGAATGGCACCAAGACCTCGCTTCCCCTATACAAAGCGTTTTAGCGTCAATTCATTCTTTGATGATTATTTTAAATAACATTTTTATTATGTATAAAAAAGCCCACATAAAGTGGGCTTCGTCCGATTTTGTTTTTATATTTTTATATGGACTAACTACCATTTATACCCAAAGGGCATAAGTTTCGTTTGAGCAGACAGGCTGCTCAACTCAGCTTTAAAACGGCAGCTTAATTTGTTGCGTTTATTATTGTTGTTTTACGGTAATTACCGTTCACAATTTCTTCCTCATTATAAGAGAACAATTTTTTCAAATCGCCTCTGCCTCTTTCAAGGTGCGCGCATTTTATTGGATAAAAAGCTTATTGTCCAGAAAAAGTGCGACAAACTGTCGCACATCAGAAATTTGAATTGGAATGAGCCATTGCGGATTCGTAGCCCGGCATATTCTATAACCCATTAAACAACAGTCTTAACCAGTTGACTTTGCCTGCGCCGAAGCCAGGGTTTTGCGTAGCTCGGTTTCGCATTGTTCGAGTTGCGCAACCGCTTCCCTGCGCATCTTCTTACCTTGATCGGCAATTTGCAGGCTTTCCTCTATCGTCGCGATCAGCGCTTCATTGGCTTTTTTGACCGTTTCGATATCGAACACACCGCGCTCCAACTGCTTGCGGGTTTCGGCATTAGCTTGCTTCAAGCTTTCGGCATTCGCGGCCAACAGTTCATTGGTCAGGTCGGTCGCGGCCTTGACCGTTTCCGCCGCCTGCGAAGAGCGATAAATGGTCACCGCCGTCGCCAACTGCTGGCGCCACAGCGGGACGGTGTTGACGATGGTCGAATTGATCTTGTTGACCAAACCTTTATCGTTTTCCTGCACCAGACGAATACCGGGCAGGCTTTGCATCGCAACCTGCCGGGTCAGGCGCAGGTCATGCACGCGCCGCTCCAGGTCATCACGGACAGCGCGCAGATCGCGCAGGTTTTGCGCGGCAATAACCTCGTTAGTCGTGTCGGCCTGCCTCGCCTGCTCAGGAATAATCACGTCATCGAGTTGCCGCAGTTTCTCTTCGCCGGCGGCAATATAATCCTCGAGCGTATGAAAAAACTCCAGGTTAGCCTGGTAAAGACGGTCCAGCGAGGTGATGTCAGTCAGCAGATGGGTTTTATGCCGCTCCAACTTGTCGGTGATCATATCGATCTGTTTCCGCACTTCTTCATATTGCTGCAAAAATTTGACGATAGGCTTGGCCTTGCCGACCAAACGGTCGAAAAACCCCTGTTTTTTATTCGGGTCCAGGTTATCGATTTCAAAACCGCGCAAGGTCGCGACCATGTCGTTTAAGTCCTCGCCGGCCGGGCCGATTTCCTTATTTTTAACACCTTCCAGCATGCGGTCGGAAATCGTAGTCAACTGTTCCTGCGCTTTGCTGCCGAAAAAAAGAATCGATTGGCTATTGCTGACATCGATTTCATTCAACAGTTTCGTAATGAGCTGCCGCCTCTCCGCCGGCGCCTCGGCAAGCGGAACCATTTCGGCTTTGACGCCGGGGACGATCTCCGTTTCGGTCATGCTGGCTATCGTGGATGCTCTTTGTTCACTCATGCTTAAGCCCTCTATTGTGTAATGACATCAAAGGATGCCTTCCTGTTTGAGCTGCGTATTTAAAACTTCAATTTTCACATCCAGGTCAAAAACATCTTCTTCCAGTAATTTTTGACGCTGTTCCTGAAATACTGCTTCGATCGTATTCAGCACATTGCGGAAATTCTGTTCCAATTCTCCGGAATGGGTTTGCTGGTGGTTTTTTGCGTAACCTTGCGTTACCTGCAGGACGCCGTCCAGATAGACATTAAGAAACTTGCGCGCACGCCGGAAGTCGCGCGGATCGGCGGCAATTTCCGCCAGGATAGTGTCGGCAACTTTACAAATACGTTCGATGCGCCGATTTAATTCAGTATTTCGAATACGGTCGTTAGTCTGCTCGATATTACGGATGGTGCGTGACGAATCCTCAAGAGCTTTTTGGATTTCATCGCCCGAATAACCGTAGGCAGCGGTTATTTTCTTGCCATCGCGCGGATCGAGGCCATAACTCAGGTACATGCCCAGAAAGGCCGCTCCGGCAAACATCAGCGCTACCGGCAACGGCTGTCCCGCGCCCAGCCAAGCGATCATTCCAGTCGTCACCGCGGTAATGACGGCGGCGATCGTTTTTAACGGTTTTGGCAGTGGACTGCCAATCCGGCTTTTGGCGTAAACATACTCGGCTTGTAATCCGCGGCGTACGCACCAGGCTGCCAGCATGTAAAACGTAAAACCGGCGGCATTGACCAACACATCCAGCACATGGCCTTTCCCCAATGCGATAAACGTCGCCGGAATCAGCGCGACAGGCAGGAAATATAACAATAAGCCTCGCGGAGAATAAGGCTGCAAGGAATCTAACACCGACTGTTTGAGTTTCTCTAATGGGTCCATTGCTCTATACCTGCGGGCGGCTGGCTAAAAAGGCTTCGGCAGGATAGGCTGAACTGAATGGCTCTGCTTTTACCAGCGATTGGCAAGTTGCAAGACCTATCGTTGCAACCAATATGATAAAACCGAGTAAGCTGCGTAATAATCCGGGCATCGTTTTCATCTCCTATCAGTTAAGTCTCAATTGATTGAATGCACTTCTCAACCTTTTCTACGCAACGTGACCAATTCTTCAGCAGCAGTAGGATGCACGCCGAGAGTGGTATCGAAAACCGCCTTGGTCGCGCCGGCTCGCATCGCGACTGCCATACCTTGAATAATTTCAGGAGCGTCAGGCCCTACCATATGTATGCCGACAACCCGGTCCGAGCTGGACACCACGATCATCTTGATCAAGGCTTTTTCATCGATACCGGAAAGCGTGTTTCTCATCGGCGTGAAACGGCTAAGGTAAATATCGACATTCGCATATTTTTCGCGCGCCTGTGCTTCGGTCAAACCGACGGTGCCGATATTAGGCTGGCAGAAAACGGCCGTGGGGATATTGTCGTAATCCACCGGTCTCGGTTGATCGCCGTATAACTTATTCGCTAAAGCCGTGCCCTCCGCCAACGCTACCGGAGTCAGGTTAACCCGGTTAGTGACGTCGCCCAGCGCGTAGACAGACGGCACATTGGTTTGATAGTCAGCATTGACTTTAATCGCACCTTGGCTGTCCAGTTCAACGCCAAGCCCTTCGAGCCCGAATCCGGTTGAATTCGGCGTTCTGCCCGTAGCGTACATAACCAGCTGGGTGTTTATTTCGCAGCCATCGATAAGCCGTGCGATAAAGCAATCGGCTGTGCTTTCAACGGCTTCAATATCGGTATTAAGCAGGACGTTAATCCCTTTCCTGGCCAGCTCATTGGTTAGGAAATCACGTATATCCTCATCAAAACCGCGAAGCAGTTTGTGTCCTCGATGACAAAGCGTCGTGTGCACGCCAAAGCTATGAAAAACACTGGCGAATTCCACCGCAATGTAGCCGCCGCCGACAATAACGATACTTTTGGGTAATTTCTTTAGAAAAAACATCTCGTTCGAGGTGGCGATATATTGCTTGCCGGGCATATCCGGGACGGACGGCCAGCCTCCGGTCGCGATTACGATGCGCTCGGCACTGTATTTTGCCCCATCGACGACGACAGTATGAGCGTCGAGCAAATTTGCCCTGCCGGTGAGAATCTCGGCCCCCGACTGCTGCAACTGGTTGCCGTAAATAGCCTGCAACCGCCCTATTTCCTGGTTTTTGTTGGCGATCAAACTGGGCCAATTGAAAGTGGACTTGCCCACCGCCCAGCCAAAACCTGCTGCCGCTTGGAAATGCTCTTTGAATTGAGAGGCATAGACCAATAACTTTTTGGGTACGCAACCTACATTGACGCAGGTGCCGCCTAAATAGCGTTCCTCGGCAATAGCGACTTTTACACCGTAATCCGCAGCGATACGTGCTGTTCGCATGCCGCCCGAACCAGCGCCAATCACAAACAGATCGTAATTGTATTGAGCCATTAACGTTACCCGGCTATAAAATCAGGCTTGTTTATTATGTTGCAAATAATCCAGCATCGTATCGACATCGCTGGTAACAAATGGATCATCGGGACAGTTATCTACCCTGCCAGGCTCGCTGAATAGCTTGATAATCTTTTTATCATCGACAAGCATCGAATAACGCCAGGAGCGGTAGCCAAAACCCAGGTTTTCTTTTTTCGTCATCATCCCCAATCCACGGGTAAAATCACCGTTTCCGTCGGGCAGCATTTTTACATGCTTGATGCCCAGATGCCGGCTCCATTGATACATAACAAAAGCATCATTGACACTCACGCAATAAACTTCATCAATATCCAAATCGATCAGTTGCCGGTATTTGGCATCGTACCCCGGCAAATGCTGACTTGAGCAGGTCGGCGTAAAGGCCCCCGGAAGCCCGATAACAACAACTTTTTTGCCTTTAAAAACATCGTCGGTACTGACGTCCTGCCAGCGGAAAGGATTATCGCCGCCGACGCTTTCGTCCCGAACGCGGGTTTTAAAGATCACATCAGGCACAGTTGTAAGCATGTTGAAACTCCTTTCAGTTATTAATTATACCCAGAGGGCATAAGTTTCGTTTGAGCAGACAAGCTGCTCAACTCAGCTTTAACGAGGAGATTAGAGAAAGCTAACACTTGATGCTTTGGGTGCCGCCTATCGGTTAAAAAAGCTTATAAATTCATCGCTGTTGGATCCCGGTGACATCGTAAATAAAGACAGCGTGGGGCAAGAAATGCACCACGCTGAAACGCCTACTGAACTAAAAAACTAAGGATTTGGCTAAATAACCTCCCTAATTCACTGTCTTCCATCGTCAAGCCGTTCGTGCTGAGCCCCATTCGACAAGGCTCTCCTGAGTGGAGTCGAAAGGCTCATGACAGGCTTCGACAAGCCCTTTAGTCCTGAGCGTAGTCGAAAGGTCAGGGGGAACGGAAAAATTTCACCGTTTCATATCGAGAAGTTATTGCCGGCCATATCCTAAGCCGCTTGAGCATCCAACAATCTATCCAAAGTACGGATGTGCGATTGTTGAGCAGGCAGCAACTTTGTTTCAATCAAAGAGCGGACATTTGAAGGCAAGTCGGATTCCTGCAACGCTTCTTCATAATCCTCAATACCATTTCTTTCGCCTTCCTGCAGCGCCTTTAGCGCAGTTGTCTTGCCCAGCATATTGGCGCCTCCCTGCACTATTTCCGCCCATTTACCCCAAGCGCCTGAATCTTCGGATGGAGTGCCTCCCATTTGACGAATTTCTTCCTGTAACGTGGAAACCGCCTCTTTATGGTCTTCATAAATTGGCTTTAAATATTCCATTTCACTCATTGCCGTTGTTTTTTCCTGAAGTGTGCTCATCGCTTGCTGGTAAGTTTCTGTTGCCGACAATTCATCTTGTAGAAGTTTGTCGACCATTTGAATGTTATTCATGATGTGCTCTCCTATATGATTGTTGCTTGATTAGGTCAATTAACAGCCTAAAACTTAATTTAAAGCTGAGTTGAGCAGCTTGTCTGCTCAAACGAAACTTATGCCCTTTGGGTATAAGTACCTGAATATAAGTTTCCAACTCTTGTTCAAAGCCGGAGTGCAAGCTCTGCTTGCAAAGCAGGCGAAGCCTGCACTCCGAAATACCGGAAAACTTTAACTAGATTACTTAAGTGTGTACCGATTCTTCCTCAGTCGAGGCAATATCTTCAGCATGAGCCCGTTTGAAAATATCTTTCGCCCTATCCCGCTCATCACTGTTTTCCGTATGAACAGAGATCAAAGCATTTCCTCCTTTGATTTTTTCCTCATAGCGCTTAGCCTCATACTCAGGCATACCCAGCCCGATCAGGGCGCCGGCTAAACCGCCGGTTGCAGCGCCGACAGCCGCGCCGCCCAAGGCCCCCATGATTGGCCCTGCCGCGATAAACGGCCCAATGCCGGGAATAGCCAAGCTGCCGATTCCGGCCAGCCAGCCAAGCACAGCACCGGTGCCCAAACCTACGGTGCCGCCGATAGCCGTGCCTTCCGGGGCCTTAGTGTGCTTTTCATGGGCAAAATCCTTGGTAGTGGATTTGTCCGGAAACAGCACCGATATATCATTGTTTGAAAAATTGGCTGTCTTCAGTTCTCTTACAATGGTTTCAGCCTGTTCAACATCTTTGGCAATACCAAAAACTGCTTTAGTCATGACATTCTCCTAGGCCTTTAGGGCGCTTTAATTTCAAGTTGATTATCTACCTGCACTGCACCAGGGGTTTGAGTGGCGATATTTTGTAACTTCATTTTCTCGGATTCGTTTTCAACAGGCCCCCGCAACGTCACCATTCCATTGCGTGTAATAATTTTTACGTTCCTTGCATTAACCGACAGCGATTTATCGGCGACCACGGCTTTGCGTATGTTGGCGGTGGTTTTGATATCGCCTTTGTTCTGTTTTTGATTTTCCGGGGTTAAAGTAGTGCCAGACTTATCTCGAACATTGCGTTCGGTATTTTCCGCTGCCGACCGGACTGCTAAATACATTGCATCGCCCTGTTCGGCCTGGAGATTGCCGGCCATCATTATTAAGCCGCTCGTCAAAGTGAACATAACGAATAATCGTGTACACATAACAACCTCCTTAATAATGAATTATTTATTTCAAGATAATTGAATGGCATCTCTTTACCTTTCTGAATCACCGAATGCTGATTCACTTTAAATCGGCTTACATTCAAGCATACAGCGGCAAGGTACGATGCAAGCTAATAAAAAGCATAGCGAAAAAACTTTTTAGCGTCGGTACGGCATCGCACACAGAGATGATGCTTCCATCATTCGAATCGATGGTGATTGGAAGCGTTGGAAAGAACTCCGTAAATGTGGCATAGAAATCCAGATGGCGTTCTATGTGAACATGGGTATGGATTGTCCAACCCGAACCGTATCGCCATGGAGCACCTGTCACGAAATGACACAGCTTGACAACCTCAAATTTATCGAAAAACACGAAAACCCCCTGCCTTAATCAAAGTTATAGTGAGCCTTATAGCGGCGAACAGAGATTATTTAGACATTTGGCACGGACAATGCTTTATCTCTTTGCATTCAGCTTTGCGGCACTGTTGGTGTAACGGCTTAAGCTTGATGATTGAGATTATTGCCCTGCTTGTATTGGGCATTTAATTCTTGGGGCTTAGCTAAAGAAGCGTTTCTGACTAGGTATAACTACTATTTTCAGCTAATTAAGATTGAGCGTAAGATGATGAAAGCAAAAAACGCCATTGTAAGTGATTGTTAAACCTGCCCAAAAATATAAGCAGGCGCAGCAGAAATTACGCAATCCGATCAAATGAAATATTAGGAAGCAGTATGTTAACCAAATCGACCGACACTACTTTACGTAAAGCGCGTCATCTACTGGTTGAGCGTGGGGAGTTACCGCCCCCCGAATTAGTAGGAGCCACGGTTTTGCAATCTTGGAGCCGCTGCCTTAATGCGGGTCTTGTACCCGTTGGCGGCCCATCAGACGCGCCTTACCTTGAAGGCTTCGAGTTTGCCCGCGCCGCCGACCGGCAGCACCTACTTATCGCCCATGCCCGGCCGGTCATGGAATACTTGTATTCCCAGACCCGTGATTCCGCGAGCATGGTTATTCTTGCCGATGATTGTGGGGTGCTGCTCGAAACCCTGGGCGACGCCGATTTTTTGAGTCGTGCCGAACGGGTCGCCCTAAGGCAAGGTGCATCGTGGCTCGAACAACATCGGGGCACCAGTGGTATCGGTACGGCACTGGCCGTGGACGGCCCGGTAGTCGTACATGGCTTCGAACATTTTCTCGAACGGCACGGCTTCCTTTCTTGCGCCGCCGTGCCGGTGGCATCTCCGAATGGACGCGTTCTGGGTGTTCTTAACATATCCGGTGATTACCGGGCGCGCCATCCTCATACTTTCGGGTTTGTGCGCGCGGCAGCGCAGATGATCGAGAACCGCTTGTTCTATGCGCTTCATGGCGACGCGTTACGGTTAAGATTTCATCCGCTTGCCGAAGGTATCGGCACTATTGCCGAGGGTAAGGTCGCCCTGTCGGAAGACGGCTGGATAGTCGGCGCCAACCAATCCGCATTAGCCCTGCTGGGGCTGTGTCCCTCCGACCTTGGGACAACGCCTGTTGCCCATGTGCTACAGGTATACCTAAAGGATCTGGTCCATTGGGGACTACGACGCGGCAGAGAACCGATGCGAATCATGCGGCACACCGGCGAATGTTTGTTTGTCCGCGTCGAATTGGGTCATAAGACTTTTCAAACTTTCATTCCTCGTGAACCCGAAGCCAACGACGATGCGCTGTCGGCTCTCGATACCGGCGACCTACAGATGAAAACCGCCATTCATAAGGCACGCCGGCTGGTCGGAAAGTCCATAGCGCTGCTGCTGCGGGGCGAGTCGGGAGTCGGCAAAGAGCTTTTCGCCAATGCTTTCCACAATGCCGGGCTGCGGCGGGGGAAACCATTCGTTGCCGTTAATTGCGCAACGCTGCCGGAAAGCCTGATCGAGACGGAGTTGTTCGGCTACGATCCAGGTACTTTCACCGGTGCCCGCAAGGAGGGCTCTCCCGGCCGCATACGTTCGGCAGACGGCGGCACCCTGTTCCTCGACGAGATTGGCGATATGCCGCTGGCTCAACAAGCGCGGCTGCTACGGGTGCTGCAGGAGCGCGAGGTGGTGCCGGTGGGAGGCATCAAGCCTATGCCGGTCGACTTCGACTTGGTCTGCGCCACGCACCGCGACTTAAAGGCCGAAATGGAAGCCGGCCGCTTCCGTGAAGATTTGTATTACCGCATCAACGGCTTCAACCTTAAATT
>CAZJOY010000178.1:0-8990 GCA_964547705.1 uncultured Methylobacter sp.
TTCTTCTCATGCGTGTTTGAGGAAAATTGATGTTATTATATGCCATCTTATCCTTAGCTCTAAGGGTCTGGGAAAATCTTAAATCTCTGTAGAGACATTGCATAGCAACATCTCTATTCTAGGTCCGGATTTAAGTACAAAGGATTTATTGTATCAGGGATTAGCACTCTGACTATTTGAAGAGTGAATGCATCCGTCAGTTTGATTTTAGAGGGTTTTATGAAAGCTAAGCAAGTCACAATATTTAGTTTATTGGCTGTATTACTGAGTTTATTGCCTGTCACTAAAGTAATCGCGTCTGACTTATTGCCTCCACAACAGGCAATACAAGTGGCTTCTGCAAAATTACAGGAAAGATTGCAGGATAAAACGTTTACCAAAGATTTTGCCAAGATTACACAATTCGTTAACGAAGTCATTTATCCGCATACTGACTTTGACAGAATTTCAGAGCTGGTTTTGGGAAAGATTTGGAAAACAGCAACGAATGATGAACGCGAGCGTTTTAAACATGAGTTCCAAACATTGCTGGTGAGAACTTATTCTCGCGCTTTTGTGGAATTTAACGATTGGTCGGTCCGTTTTCTGCCTCTTGAAATGGGCAGTGATGAGAAAAAAGTGGTTGTAAAAACTGAGGTATTACAGCCAGGCATACAGCCTATCGGCGTTAATTACCGGATGCTGCTCAGTGACGGCGAATGGAAAGCTTACGATATTATGATTGAAGGCGTGAGTCTGGTGACAAACTATCGAAGCACCTTCAGCAATGAAGTTCAAACCAAAGGTTCATTAAACGCAGTTATTGATGGACTGGTTAAACGGAATGCCGAAGCATTGGCAGCAAAACCCGCAGCAAATTCTTAACGCATTGCCAATTCCCTGTAGGGGCGATTTTAATTGCCTGGGGCGAACGATTTTACCCCTACAGCTGTCGCCCGTCTCGCCTCGCTCGATTTTTATCTCTTAATTCATGAATTCCTCGAAAGACTCTCTTTATGCCAGTCCCATTGGCGAAGTCGGCGCTTTTAAATTTGACGAAGCGGTAGTTAACGTTTTTCCGGATATGATTCAACGATCGGTTCCGGGCTATAGCGCGATTATTTCTGCGATAGGTCTGTTGGCCGGCCGCTTTGCCCGTGAGCATAGCGTTTGTTACGATCTGGGTTGCTCGTTGGGTGCTGCAACCTTATCAATGCGTCATCAGATTGAAGCCGAAAATTGCCGGATCATTGCCGTTGATAATTCCGAAGCCATGGTGAGCCGCTTTCAAGAGGCGTTACAAAAAGATCAGGCACAGGTTGCCGTCGATCTGCTGTGCGCTGATATACGCGATGTAACGATTGAAAATGCCTCGGTGGTGGTTTTAAACTTTACGCTACAGTTTATTCCGCTTGAAGACCGGCTGGTGTTCTTGCAAAAAATCTATCGGGGACTGTTGCCCGGCGGTATTTTGATCCTGTCGGAAAAACTTAAATTCGATGACGAACGGCAACAGGAGTTGCAAACGGAAATGCATCACGCCTTCAAAAAAGCGCAAGGTTACAGTGACCTGGAAATCAGCCAGAAACGCACAGCACTGGAAAACGTGCTGATCCCTGAAACTTTTGCCCAGCATCAAAACCGCTTGCGGAAAGTCGGTTTCAGCAGTGCCGAAGTCTGGTTTCAATACTTCAACTTTGCCTCGATCATTGCGCTGAAATGATCGATTATCAACCTTTATACGATGCGCTGTCCGATGCCAAGGCCGATGCGTGGGTGGAAATACTGCCACAGCAGTTGGAACTGGGCTTTGACCAAACCAAACACGGCAATTTAGCGGAATGGCAGGCCCTGGTCGATAGCGTGCCGCATTTGCCCGCAGCCCAACGCATTCTGGATGCCGATACGGTGCAAATAGGCGGTTCGGATGAACTGAGCGCGGCGGCAAAAAGTCATCTTGAAAGCCAATTAAAAGCGCTGCATCCTTGGCGCAAAGGTCCCTACAATCTATTCGGCATTCATATCGACACTGAGTGGCGGTCGGATTGGAAGTGGAACCGGCTAAAAAGCCATATCGCGCCGTTAGAGCATCGCTTGGTATTGGATGTCGGTTGCGGCAATGGATATCACTGTTGGCGTATGTTCGGAGCCGGAGCGAAAACAGTCGTCGGCATCGATCCGATGATGCTTAATGTGATGCAGTTTCAGTTGATCAGAAAGCTGCATGGCGAGGCACCGGTTTACGTCTTGCCGATTGGCATAGAAAATATGCCGTATGGACTGAAAGCATTCGATACAGTATTTTCTATGGGCGTTCTCTACCACCGCCGTTCTCCTATCGATCATCTTATGGAATTGAGGGATTGCCTGAATTCCGGGGGTGAACTGGTGTTGGAAACCCTGATTATCGATGGCGGCTTAGGCCAAGTATTGATGCCGGAAGACCGTTACGCCAGAATGCGCAACGTCTGGTTCCTGCCCAGTTGTGAGACGCTGGTTAGTTGGTTAAAACGTTGCGGTTTTAAAAATATCCGCGTGGTTGATGTTACCGTAACCAGTATTGAAGAACAGCGGACTACGGAATGGATGACCTTCCATTCTTTGAAAGATTTTTTGGATGCGGAAAATCCGCAGTTGACTTGTGAAGGTTTGCCGGCGCCTAAGCGGGCTGTTGTTATTGCGAATGCGGCGTAGGTTGGAACATCTCGAAGGGAACAGCAAACATTCATTATTTCTGAGCGTTTGCGATAATGATTGAACCCTGTTAAGTTCATGATTCCAACCGCGTACAGAGGGTTAAGAAAATGCCTAAAGTCACCCAATTATCACAACTGGACATAAATCAAACCTACAGCTATGCCGATTACTTGACTTGGCAATTTGATGAAACGGTTGAATTAATCAAGGGCAAGATTATGTTGATGTCGCCTGCGCCGAGTGTGCATCATCAAAGCATTTCCATGAATTTAGGCAGTCTGTTGCATGGCTTTTTTAAACGTAAAAAATGCCAAGTTTTTGCGGCGCCGTTTGATGTGCGTTTATACGATCGCAAAAAGTCCATTTTAGCCAGCCAAGACATCCATACCGTTGTCCAGCCTGATTTGTGCATAATTTGCGACCCTGAGCTTTTGGATAAACAAGGCTGCAACGGTGCGCCCGATTGGATTATTGAAATCCTATCAAAAGGCAATTCCAAGCGGGAAATGAAGATTAAATATGAGTTGTATCAAGAAAGCGGCGTTACGGAATATTGGTTGGTTTATCCCGAAGAACAAGCCATCTATCAATTCGTGTTAAATGATGACCGGCATTATCAACTTAACCGGATGTACGCCAACGACGATATTGCCTCGCCGTATTTATTTCCTGAATTGTCAATCGATGTCAATGAGATCTTTGAAACATGGGCTAATGACTAAGGTCAAAAACAGTTCAAATCCCGATCATCCTAAAAAATCTCCAAAACTCCCGGCAAGAAAAACTCACTAACCAGCATTTGCCGGTGCGCAATGGCATAAACGGTTCTTCGGCCTCGTACCGGTTCAATAATATGGCCTTCGGCGATTGCAGGTTGTGTCCAAGTTGGCAGGTCAATCAAGGTCACATCCATTTCGATGCGTTCGAGTTTAGGATAGGAAAAAATCACTTCACCCAGCGGACGATTGCCAAGATGAGCCAAGTTACGTTTAGCCGCTTTGATGGTTTTTGCGGGGATGATGGTTCGGGCTAAAATCAGCGGCTTGCCGTCGGCATGCAGCAACACTTCACGGATCAGGCTGTACTTGCTTTCGTGCAATTTAAGCAGTCTGCGCTCGCTTAAGAACGGAGTGTTCCATTGTTGCAGCAGGATTTTAACGCCAACCGCATCGCCGTAATAATCACGTAGACGCTGGGTCAAAGAGCCTGGTTCATAAGTCCATGACTGGACGTTTTCAGGAAGGGTATGACGGATACCCGAGCGGTTTTCCAACCACAAAGGTTCCCGGTTGAATAAAAAACTTTTGATAGGCAAGGTTAAACCTCGGAATAGATGGTAGACACGCCCAGCCAGCGATCGCATAAGGGCTGTATGGCTTCGGGCGCTTGAGTGAGAAAGTCGTCGCCGATTTGCTGAACGGCAGCCAGTACATCGGCATCCCGCGCTAGATCGGTAATTTTAAACTGCATTTGTCCGGTTTGACGGGTGCCCATGACTTCGCCGGGGCCGCGCAATTCGAGATCTTTTTCGGCAATCACAAAACCGTCGTTACTGTCCCGCAACACGCCCAGACGATGACGGGCGGTATCGGATAACGGTCCCTGATACATCAGCAGGCAATAACTATCGTCATTGCCGCGTCCGACCCGGCCGCGCAATTGATGCAACTGGGACAGGCCGAGGCGTTCCGGGTTTTCGATGATCATTAAGCCGGCATTGGGCACGTCGACGCCGACTTCGATAACGGTCGTTGCGACCAGTAAATCAATGTTGTGATTTTTAAAGTCCTGCATGACGGCGTCTTTTTCAGCGGATTTCATGCGCCCGTGAATCAGTGCAACACGGACGTCCGGCAAGGCTTCTGTCAGTGCTTCCGCAGTTTTTTCTGCCGCTTCGCACTGTAAAACTTCCGATTCTTCAATCAGCGTGCAAACCCAATAAACCTGCCTTTTTTTGCCGACCCAGCCGTTAATCCGATCGATCACGTCGGCGCGCCGCTCGGCCGGAATCACGCTGGTGACGATCGGTTTCCTGCCCGGCGGCAGCTCATCGATAATGGATATGTCCAGGTCGGAATATTGCAGCATTGCCAAGGTACGGGGAATCGGCGTGGCGGTCATTACTAACTGGTGCGGCCTGATGTCGCCCTGTTGGCCTTTTTCTCTTAGTGCCAGTCGCTGGTGTACGCCGAAGCGGTGTTGCTCATCGATAATGATCAGGCCGAGACGGTGGAAGTTCACAGCGTCCTGAAATAACGCATGAGTACCGATGATAATACCGGCCGTGCCGTCTTCCAAAGCTTGTAAGACAGCTTTCCGGGCATTGCCTTTGAGCTGTCCGGTTAAGTACATCACTTGGGTTTCAAAGCCGTCAAACCAGATGTCGAAGTTGCGCTTATGTTGTTCGGCCAGCAACTCGGTCGGGGCCATCACCGCAACCTGATAACCGGCCGTTAAGGCCAGTAATGCCGCGTAGGCGGAAACGATGGTTTTGCCTGAGCCGACATCGCCCTGTACCAGGCGCATCATCGGATGTTGTCGGCGGCAGTCGGCTTCAATTTCGGCGATGACCCGCTGTTGTGCGCCGGTCAGTTTAAATGGCAAGGAACGGATGAAATGATCCGTGGAGAGTTTAGCTGCCTCTCCTGCATGGAACGATGGCGCTTGCCAGGCTTTGGCTTTATTCCGGGTTATTCTCAAGCTTAAATAATGCGCCAGCAGTTCTTCAAAAGCCAGCCGTTTGAGCGCAGGCACGCTGCCGTTTTGCAAAGCTTCAACCGACACCGATTCGTCCGGCGCATGAAGCGTCTGGATTGCATCGATCAGGGACGGGTAATGGTGTTGCTTTAAGATAGTCTCGGGTATCCAGTCGGTTAGTAGCTCGGGGGCCTGTTGACACAGGTCTAAAGCCTGTTTGATTGCCTTGCGTATCACGTTTTGGCTCAGGCCTTCCGTCAACGGGTAAACCGGCGTCAAGCGTGTTTCAGTGACGCAGTCGTCGAGGTTGGCAATAACCTTATATTCGGGATGAACCATTTCCAGTCCGGCAAAACCGTACCGTACTTCGGCAAAACAGCTGATAGCCGTACCGGGTTTCAGCGTGTTGTGCTGACTGGCGGTAAAATGAAAGAACTTCAGATTGATAAAACCGGTACCGTCGCTGATGCGGCAGATCAAGCTTTTCCGGCCTCTGGGCAAAACATCGATAAATTCAACTTTGCCGGTGATCAGTACCGTCATACCCGGCTTTAACGAACCGATCCGATAAATACGGGTTCGGTCTTCGTAACGATGGGGCAGGTGGAAAATCAAGTCCTGAAGTGTGCATAGGCCGAGCTTCTGCAGGCGGCTTGCAGACTGAGCGCCGATTCCTGTCAATATACTAACTGGCTGATTCAAAGTGTTCATGCTGCTACTTCGCAGTTAGAAAAATAGATCGCGGATTTAATTGATCATCACGGATCAAAAATCCGTTTAAACCCCTTATCCGTGTTCGATCATCAAGCCGGATATTCTTGTGGTTTTAAAACCATAATCGCATCCATTTCCACTTCGGCAGCCTTAGGCAAGGCCGCAACGCCGATGGCTGCGCGTGCTGGGTAGGGCTCCTGGAAATAATGCCCCATGATTTCATTAACTAGCGGAAAGTGCCCCAGATCGGTCAAGAAAACGTTCAACTTGACGATGTCCGAAAAATCGCCGCCTGCCGCTTCTGCAACCGCTTGCAAGTTATTGAATACCTGGGTGATCTGCGCTGAAATATCGCCTTCAACGATAGTCATGGTTTCCGGCACTAAAGGAATTTGTCCTGAAAGATAAACCGTTCGGTCAATTCTAACTGCTTGCGAATAAGTGCCGATAGCTTGCGGGGCTTTATCTGACTGGATAATTTCTTTGCTCATTTTCGATCCTTTATGCTTTAACGCGAGTAATTTTTAACACTATCGATAACTCTTTCAGGCGACGCATGATTTTGGCTAAATGCACCCGGTCATTGACGGTTAAGGTGATTAAATCGACGCAAATACGGTCATCCTGATCAACGACGGTGACATTTTCAATATTGGAATTCAATTCGGAAATAGTCGAGGCGATGGTCGCCAGCGAACCGCGTTGATTCAGTATTTCTATGCGGATTTCAACAGGAAAATCGCCGGAAACATCCGAGCTCCATTCAACATCCAACCAATTAGTCTGTTTTTTCCTGACTACACTGCTGTTGCGGCATTCGTGATGATGCACGACGATGCCTTTGCCGGGGTTGAAATAGCCGATGATTGAATCGCCCGGAATCGGCCGGCAGCATTTTGCCAAGGTGATGACCATGCCCTCCGTGCCTTTTATGACCAGCGGTTTCTTTTGGGCTTGGTCATTATCATCCAGTTTGATGGTGGCACTCATATCGTCTTGAGCGATGCGCTTGGCGACCAAAAACGGCATTTTGTTGCCCAATCCTATGTCTTCAAGCAACTCATCAAGTGTTTGCTTGGACATGACTACAAGCAAGGCTTGTATTTTATCTTTGCTGATATTTTCCAGGTGCAAGTGCATGGCTTGCAGCTCTTTTTCCAGTAAGCGACGGCCCAGGTTAATCGCTTCCTGCTGCTTGAAATGTTTCAGATAGTTGCGGATACCGGAACGGGCTTTGGCTGTGATCACATAATTGAGCCAAAGCGGGTTCGGTCTGGCCCACGACGCGGTAATGACTTCAACGGTAACGCCGTTTTCCAGCTTGGTTTGCAAGGGCACCAGCTGTTTATCGATTCTGGCCGAAACGCAGGCATTACCCAGATCGGTATGTACCGCGTAGGCAAAATCGATAATGGTCGCACCGCGCGGCAGCTTAATAATGGCGCCTTGCGGAGTGAATACGAAGACTTCCTGAGGAAACAGGTCCACCTTCAGGTTATCGATAAATTCCAGCGAATCGCCGGCGGATTTCTGGATTTCCAGCAAATCCCTGAGCCACTCGTTGGCGCGAGCCTGGGATGTTTCGATTTTATCGTCATCGGATTTATACAGCCAGTGCGGGGCGATGCCCGATTCCGACATGCGGTGCATGTCATGAGTCCTGATCTGGACTTCTATGGGGACGCCGTAAGGCCCCATTAATATCGAATGCAGGGATTGATAGCCGTTGGCTTTGGGCAGGGCGATATAATCTTTGAAACGTCCGGGAATCGGCTTGTACAGATTATGCATAACACCTAAAACACGGTAACAGGTATCCACATCATCGCAAAAGATCCTGAACGCATAGACATCAAAAACGTCAGCCAGGGAAATCTTTTTGTTGATCATTTTTTTATAAATGCTGTAAAGATTTTTCTCCCGCCCTGCAACGTCGCAGTTTAGACCGGCCTGTTCCAAACGATTTTTTATCGTGTTTTCTATGACGTCGACGATCTTGCGGCGATTGCCTCGTGCTTTTTTTACGGCGTTATTTAAAACCGCATGGCGCATCGGATACATTGCCTCAAAGCTCAACGCTTCGAGTTTTTGCCGGATATTATTCATGCCCAGCCGGTTGGCGATCGGGGCGTAAATATCCAACGTTTCACGGGCGATCCGGCGTTTTTTTTCAGCCGGCATGACACCGAGAGTCTGCATGTTATGCAGCCGGTCCGCCAGCTTGACGATAATGACGCGTAAATCCTTAGCCATGGCCAGAAACATTTTGCGGACATTTTCCGCCTGTGTTTCGGCATGGGATTTACTGTCGATTTTGCTTAATTTGGTAACCCCGTCAACCAGTTCCGCAATTTCTGTGCCGAATTGATCAGCCAGTTCTTTTTTACTGACTGGGGTATCTTCAATAACATCATGCAGGATGGCGGCCATGATGCCGTTAACGTCCATGCGCATTTCAGCCAGGCTGATAGCGACAGAGATAGGGTGGCAAATATAGGCTTCGCCGCTTTTACGAAATTGACCTTCATGCGCGGCTGCGCCGACTTCATAAGCACAGACACATTGGTCGATTTGGGTTTGATCCAGATAGCCGGACAAGGTCGTGCATAAACGCCGGATCAGTTTGTCCTGAGGGCGCTCCAGCTCGATCGTGTCCGCTATTTCCAGCATAGGCTCTACGAATTAAAACATCGGGTTATGATTATGTTGATGATCATGCACTTCGCCGACACGATGCAACAGAGTGATGTTTTCAGGCGTAACATGACCCGCCGCAATTTCACGTAACGCAACCACTGTATCTTTATCTTTACCGCGCGGCAGAAATTCAGTCGCACCGTGACTCAGTTGGCGCGCTCGGGTGCTGGCTAATAAAACCAGTTTGAAACGATTTTCAACATGTT
>CAZJOY010000179.1:0-8974 GCA_964547705.1 uncultured Methylobacter sp.
GGCTTCTTCGCAAACGGTATGCAGGTTGTTTTCGCGCAGCAGTTGTTTGATGCGGGTGACTTCGTCGCTGGCCGATATTTTTATGCGTATCCACTCGGGCTTGCGCAAGGTCGTTTCGGCGGGCTCCACTTTGATCGGGATTCTTGCCAGCTTTTCGGTGCTGCGCTGGTGGGATTCGGGCGTGGAACGGGAGGGCGCTTGATAAGTCATTTCGATAATGCCGTTATGATAGCTTGGGTAACAGGGATGGCGAGTTCAGCATTGCTGACAGTCACGCCCAGGTCGGCCAGTTGGGTTACTTCGAGTCCTGAGTAACCGCAGGTGTTGATATAGTCGAATGGACGTAAATCCATATAGTTGTTGATACTGAGGCCATGATAACTGCAATTTCTTTTAATGCGTAGGCCGATAGAGCCGATTTTTTTATTATCGACATAAACGCCGGGGGCATCGGCTCGGGCTACGGCGGTAATGCCGTATTGAGCCAAGGCGTAGATCATGGCTTGTTCGAGTGTGGTGACCAGTTGGCGGACGCCGAGGTTCAGCCGTTTAATATCGATCAGGGTGTAAATGACCAATTGGCCGGGGCCGTGATAGGTGACTTGGCCGCCCCGGTCGGAGTTGATGACGGGAATGTCGCCGGTGTTGAGCAGGTGTTCGCGCTTACCGTTTAAGCCCAGCGTATAAACGGCAGGGTGCTCGGTGATCCAGATTTCATCGGGAGTTTCGGCATCGCGATTTTGGGTGAATTGCTGCATGGCTTGCCAAGTGGATTGGTAATCTTGCAACCCTAAGTCGCGTATTTCTAGCAAGTTGGTTGATCCTGAAAAGGCAATGGAACATGGATGGCACGGATAATCACGGATCAAAATGAGTAATAACAAGAAATCCGTGTCATCCGTGTTCTATTTTTTAACTACAAAGCCATCAAAACGTGCGGATGATCGCTTAAGTCCTGGTAGATAGCATCGAGTTGTTGCTTGCTGGATGCTTCGATAGTAATTGTTACAGAGATGTAATTGCCGTCTTTGCTGGGGCGTGTGCTTACCGCGCCTTCGTGAATGTCGGGAGCATGTCGGCGCACGATTTCCACAACCAGCAGGTCAAGTTCGATGTTGTTCTTGCCCATTGCCTTGATCGGAAATTGGCAAGGGAACTCTAAAAGGGTTTCTTCACTCATGATATGACTGCTTATAAGCCTGGAATAGTTGATTCATAGTTCGCCATATGGGGCCGGGTTTGCCGTTTGCAATGGTTTCATCATCAAGTTGAACAACTGGAACGATTTCCCGGGTAGAACTGGTTAACCAAATTTCTTCGGCTGTTTGTAAGGCATCTAGCGAAATGATGTCCTCGGTGTAGGGAATGTTATTTTCCCTGGCGATTTCCAGAATGACTTCGCGGGTTATGCCCGGCAATATTTCGTTACCTATCGGTGGGGTAATCAGGATGCCGTCGATGACGGCAAATATATTGCTTGCGGCGCCTTCGGTCACATAGCCGTCTTTAACCAGGATTGCTTCGGCACAGCCTTGTTCTACCGCTTGCTGCCTCAGCAAAATATTGGCCAGCAGCGTGGTCGCTTTAACGTTGCACAGTTCCCAACGGCTGTCGTCGACACTGAGGGCTTTTACGCCGGAATTCAAATCTGCAACGGGGACGATGTTTGAACACATTGCAAACACGGTCGGCGTGACGTTTTCTGGAAAAGCGTGATCTCTTTTATCGGAGACACCGCGGGTAATTTGCAGGTAGATATATTGATCCAGATTTTCGTCCAGCAACGGTGTCAGGATTTCCAACCATTGTGCCCGTTCATGCGGATTAGGCACACGAATCGAAGACAGGCTGTTTTCCAGCCGTCTCATGTGCTCTTGAAAGTGGAACAGTTTGCCCGAGTAAGACGGGATGACTTCATAAATCCCGTCTCCGAACAAAAAGCCGCGGTCCAGGACCGATATTTTGGCTTCATTAAGCGGCAGGTACTGACCATTTAAATAGACGGTTTTATACCCAAAGGGCATAAGTTTCGTTTGAGCAGACAAGCTGCTCAACTCAGCTTTATTGTCCATCCGATTTCTCCAGCATCATCATTGCGCTGTCATAGAGCCGCTGAAAAATATTACCTTGCTCTACCGATTTTAAAGCGATCAAATCCTTGCTGCTGACAACTTCATCTTTAAGCGTGACGTTGACAGTACCCAGCTTTGTACCTTCTTTAACAGGCGCGGTAATTTTTTTGTCAATGGTGATGCTGGCCTTTAGGTCGGCATAATGGCCACGGGGAATCGAGGCATAAAGATCTTCAGCCAAGCCAAGTTGGATGTTTTTAGTGTCGCCTTTCCAGATTCTGGCTTCAGCCAAAGATATTTTTCCTTGATACAGCTTGTGCGACTCAAAAAAACGAAAGCCATAGTTCAGCAGGTTTTGATTTTCGTTAGCTCTGGCGTTAGGGCTGCTTGCTCCCATCACCACGGAAATCAGGCGCATGTCGTTTCTTAGCGCGGATGCGACCAAGCAGTAGCCGGCGGCATCGGTAAATCCGGTTTTAACACCATCCACGGTCTGATCACGAGAAAGCAGCTGGTTGCGATTATGCTGAACGATGTTGTTGAAAGTGAATTCTTTTTGTGAGAACCAGCGATAGTAGTCAGGAAATTCTTTGATCAACGCTTGGGTGAGTATGGCTAGATCGCGGGCGGTAGTGTAATGATTGTCGATAGGTAAGCCATTGCTATCTTCAAAGTGGCTGTTTTTCATGCCCAGGCGTTCGGCATGTTGGTTCATCATATTGGCAAAAGTGCTCTCATCGCCGGCGATGTGTTCGGCCAAGGCGACGCTGGCATCGTTGCCGGACTGAATGATGACACCTCTTAACAGGTCTTCAACTTTAACTTGATTGCCGACTTCAATAAACATACGCGAGCCGGGCGTTTCCCAGGCTTTTTGGCTAATAGTGACTAGATCGTCTAAGTGTAAATGGCCATTGCTGATTTCTCGAAATACCACATAAACAGACATAATCTTGGTGAGACTGGCCGGGGCAAGCTTAACATCGGCATTGTTTTCTGCCAGGACTTTGCCGGTGTTGTAGTTCATCAAGATGTAGCCGCTGGCAGCAATGGTGGGTGCTGCCGGGGTCGTAATTTCGGCGTTTTCTGCGTTTGCCGGGGTTGTGGCAATCAACAAGCTAAAAAATAATAAAACGGATAAATTTTTAAGAAGGATCATTGCTCTCTAATGGGGTTAGGCTCAGTAAAAACAGGCCTCTATTGTATCATGGAGATTTGTTTTTGATCGGCTCCTGTAACAAATTGAGTCGCCGTTATACCCAGTTTTGCCAGCTGTATATTCAGCTTGTGGACGCTCTCCGGTGATTTGATAGGTCCCATTTGAACTTTGTAGAGAGTAGAACCTTTGTGCTTTGAGGGTAATATTTTAGAATGGGGCAAATGATTCGAAGCAATTTTATTTTGTAAATTCTCAGCGGTTTTTTTATTGCCGAACGTGCCCACTTGCAAATAGACGCTTTTATCTTGTTCTTCTGCGATGCTTTGTAGTTGCGCTAAAGCTTGCTCAGGGGCTATTGCTTTGATTTCAACGGCTCCCGTTCCTGATTCTTCGAGGTCCAGTTTTTGGGCGGCAGCATAAGACAGGTCCATAACCCGGCTGCCATGGAAAGGTCCTCTGTCATTGATACGGACAATGACGCTGCGTTGGTTTTCGAGATTGGTGACGCGAGCGTAAGATGAAATAGGCAGCGTCTTGTGGGCGGCCGTCATCGCGTACATATCGTATATTTCGCCGGATGCGGTTTTCTTGCCGTGAAATTCGGGACCGTACCATGAGGCTACGCCTTGTTTAAGGTAACGGACAATGCGGGGTAAAAGATTTTCTTCTTCGGGGGTGTTCTGGGTATCGGAGGAACTACCGATATTCAATATTGAGCGATGTCTGGAAGAGGCAGTTGTAACCGATGTTTGGTTTGATATGTCGCTGGTTTTTACTTGTTCGGTGGTACAACTGCATAAAACAAAAATTAGAAGTATCGTTATGACTTTATTCATGGGAATGCGCCTTTTTTATTTAAAATAGATAGGCTTAACTGATAAACGGCCATGGCATATAAAGGGCTGTGGTTGTAGCGGGTAATGACATAAAAATTGTCCAATGCCGCCCAGAGCTCTTTGCCTTGTTGCTGTTCAAAGCTAAGCAGTTTCACTTTACTGTCGAAAGGTAATTGCCTCGATATAATTAAGTTGAGTGATTCTAGCTCAGCAATACTTAAATTCGGCTTAAGGTCATTTTTGTGAGCTGGTTCATAGTTTCCGTATTTAGCTGTAACAGGAACGGCAATTGCTTGGCCGCTCTGCCAATGATGTTGGGCAAAATAGTTGGCGACGCTGGCTATTGCGTCGCTGTTGTCGTGCCAGATGTCGCGGTGGTTATCGCTATTGAAATCAACGGCATAGGTTCTGAAACTGCTGGGCATGAATTGCGGCAATCCCATCGCTCCGGCATAAGAGCCTAGCGGGTCGGCTGGGCTTATATGTTCGTCGCGGCAGAGCAATAGGAAATTTTCAAGTTCGCTGAGAAAAAATTTACTGCGAGGAGGATAGGCGAAAGCCAGCGTAGATAGAGCGTCGATTACGCGGTGATTGCCGGTGTTTTTTCCAAACTGGGTCTCAACGCCGATAATTGCAACAATAATTTCCGGGGGGACGCCATATTTTTGTTCCGCAGCAGCCAACGCGGCTGCATTGTCCTTCCAGAATTGTACGCCGGCATCGATACGGGCATCGGTCAGGAAGATTTTGCGGTATTTATACCAAGGTAAGCCCTCAGAGGGTGAGGCGATTCTTTTTAGTATGTCTTGTTTAATCTCGACTGTATCGAATAAATCATCAAGTTCCGATTCATCGAATTGGTGTTTGTTTACCATTTGCTCGATAAAGGTATGGACGGATTCGGTGTCTTTTATGTTACCGGTGCAGGAGGAGAGTAGAAGGCACAAGACGAAAGGTGAAAGGCGAAAAGGGCGGGGGATACTTCTGAGCCGGGACATAAGGTTATATTTGTGCATCTTTTTAGCCTTGTGCTTGAGTTTGTTTGGAATTTATAAGTGAAGCAGAAGTTTTAAGGTATCAATTGAGGACACAAACGCCCACAATTTTTAGCCTTTAGCCCGCTTTCACGAGTGCGGCAGAAATTTTTTGTGGGTGTGAATTGACATAAGAATGCCGAAGCCTGCCAGCAACGTTACTATCGAGGTACCACCATAACTAATCAGGGGTAACGGAACGCCGACTACAGGGAGCACACCGATAACCATGCCGATGTTGACAAAAACATAAACAAAAAAAGTAAAAGCCAGGCTGCTGGCTAATAAACGACTGTAGGTGTCTTGCGCTTGCGAGGCAATATATAGGCAGCGGCTGATGATAAGTAAGTATAAAGCCAGCAGGCTGACGCAGCCGAAAAGCCCGAATTCTTCGGCAAAGACTGCAAAGATAAAATCGGTAGAGCTTTCCGGTAAAAAGTCCAGTTCCGATTGGGTACTGCCTAGCCAGCCTTTGCCGTAGATACCGCCGGAACCGATGGCGATCTTCGATTGAATAATATGGTAGCCTCGGCCTAGCGGGTCGGCTTCAGGATTTAGGAAGGTGAGTACCCGGTCACGTTGATAAGGACGCATAAAATGCCAGAGTATCGGCGTCAGCCCCGCCAGCGTGGTGGCGATTGCCAGTATAAACCACCAGGACAGGCCGGCAAAAAACAATACCGCCGCACCGGAACTGGCAACCAATAATGCGGTGCCCAGATCGGGTTGTTTTGCTATTAGTAAGGTTGGAATAATAATCAGGATGCTGGCGATCAGTAATTGTTTGGTTTTTGGCGGCAATGCATGTTCCGCTAAATACCAGGCGATCATCATTGGCGTAGTAATTTTGATCATTTCCGATGGCTGGAAACGAAAAAAGCCAAGATCCAGCCAGCGTTGCGCTCCTTTACCGAATTGTCCCAGAATCAGTACTGCAACAAGCAGTAAGATACCTAAACTAAAAAGCAGGGCTGAATAGCGTTTAAATTGGTAAGGATTAACATGAGCCAAGGCTGTCATCAACAGAAAGGCCAATCCGACGCGAGCCGCTTGACGCATCAGTACATCCATATCCTGACTGCCCGCACTGTAGAGAATAACGAAGCTTAACAGAGAGATAAGGAATAAACCGATGAATAATGGGATGTCAATGTGCAGTTTTCTGAGGATATTACCGAGAACTGATGGCGGATGGAATTGTTCGCGACGGGTTTCAGTTTTCATTGTTGCTCTCTTAAAAATTGCTTGATGACTTCTCCCGCAATGGGTGCCGCGACTGAGCCGCCGTGACCGCCGTTCTCAGCGATGACAGCAACTGCAATTTTTGGGTCATCGGCTGGAGCGAAAGAAATAAATAAAGCGTGGTCGCGTAATTTGAAGTCGATGTCGTTTTCGTTGTATTTAGCATCCTGCTTAATGTTAAAGACCTGTGCGGTTCCGGTTTTACCGGCGATTTGATAGTTAATGTTTTTGTTGAGGCCTTTAGCTGTACCATGCGGATCATGAATTACGTTAACCATCGCTGAGATGATGCTGTTAATATTTTCGGGTTTAAGCGTAACGCTGCTGGAAGGATTTTCCTCGTCAGGCTCGCCGGAATTCGGGTTAGCGCTGTTTTTTACTAGAAACGGCATCACTACTTTGCCTTTATTTGCCAAGGTAGCGGTGGCTTTGGCTAGCTGTATCGGCGTAACCTGAAGATACCCCTGGCCTATTCCAGTGATCAGCGTTTCTCCCGGATACCAGGATTGATTGCGTTGGCTGCGTTTCCAGTCACGCGAAGGCAATAATCCTTGCTTTTCTCCAACCAGGTCAATGCCGGTTTTTTCGCCAAAGCCAAAGTGTTGTAAAAAACTATGCATCCGGTCTATACCCAGCATTGACGCCAAGCTGTAAAAATACACGTCGCATGATTGAGTAATGGCTTCGGTCATATTAACCGAGCCATGGCCGCCTTTTTTCCAATCCCGGTAATGATGGCTGACATTCGGTAATTGGTAATAACCGGGACAGAATAATTTGTGCTCGACGTTTATCGCATTATATTCAAGTCCGGCCAGTCCGATAAACGGTTTGATGGTTGAGCCGGGCGGATAAAGGCCACGCAATGCACGGTTATAGAGCGGTTGATTCTCCGAGGATTGCAGGGCTTGATAGGCATCATTGGCGATGCCGATGACAAAAGGGTTGGGATCAAAGCCGGGGCGGCTGGCGAACACCAGTATGCCGCCGGTTTTAATATCAATGGCAACTACTGCGCCATTGTAATCGCCTAGCGCATCATAAGCTGTTTTTTGTAAATCTATATCCAGGGTCAGATAAAGATTTTCGCCCGGCACAGGCGGTACTGAATTCACTGTATTGATGGCGCGAGCCTGCACGTTGGTTTCTATTTCCGCATAGCCGGTCTTGCCGTGTAGCTCGGTTTCATAAGCGCTTTCTATACCTATTTTGCCGGCATAAGTCGAACCTCGATATTCGGCGAGGGGTAGGGACTTCATTTCCGTTTCGTTGATGCGGCCCACATAACCGACAACATGAGAGGCCAGCTCGGCGTAAGGATAATGCCGAACCAGGCGCGCCTGAATATCAACACCGGGAAAATAAGGCCTGACTACGGCAAATTTGGCAATTTCTTCGTCGGTCATACTGATTAATAAAGGCGTGCTGACGAAGCGTTTTTGCCGTTTGCGTTGTTTCTGGTATTGGTCGATTTTCTCGTCAGAGATGTTGAGTAGTTTTTGTAGGCGCAGCAAGGTATCGTTAAGATCGCTGATTTGCTCAGGAATTAGCTCAAGACTGAAAGATTGCGTGTTGTCGGCCAGGACTTTGCCGTGCCTGTCGTAAATGATGCCTCTAGTCGGCACCAGAGGTTCGATTTTGATGCTGTTGTCTTTTGCCAGTGTCGCGTAATGTTCATGCCCGACAATTTGCAGATAAACCAAGCGCACGATCAAGCCCGAGGTTAATAACAGTATGACAATAAACGCGGCAATAATACGGTTGAGAAATAGACGGCTCTCTACTAACTTATTTTTAATAGTATAGATACGAGACATAACAGCCAGGAGGTCTTTATTTAGTGCGGCCCGATAAACGGACTCGGCGCAGTGCTGTATAGATCAAGGGCCAGCATAGTGTGCCGGTAAAAACAGGTAGCCAGAAAGACGTGTGCATTTGAGCGGGGTGCTGAATATTTTTTAACCAGAAAAGCAACATTTGAGAAAACAGCAGGCAAGAGAAAATAAACAATCCCTGTTGAGGTAACGGAAACTGGCGCAAACGTTTATGCAGCATCAGGCAAAGATAGATAACTAATGTATAAGCCAGCGCATATTGGCCGAATACTCTTCCGGTTAACACATCGGTTAGTAATCCGATTGTCCAGGCATGAAAAATACCGATGCGTTCCGGTACGGCGATTGCCCAATAGATAAGTACCAGGAGCACCCAGTCTGGATTTATGTTGGGCAAAAAGCTGGGCCAAGGTGCAATTCTTAAACACATCGCCATGATAATAGTCAAAATAATACGGCCGAAGCCGAAGTAGCTATTCATCACCGGCTGTTCCTGCCTGTACCTTTGTGGAGGCTTCGCGCGTCAAACCGTTCTTGGCAGATTGGCTATTGGAAGTCGTTTCGGGCGCTTTTTCTTGTGTTGAAGGGGGAGAACTGAGTGAGACAGGGGATGAGTCGCTCCAGACGATCAGTAGCTCTCTATTCCGGTCCAGCATAGCTTTAGGGGTTGCGGTAATGTTGACAAATGGCTTGTTAGACATTGGGGTGAAATCATCGACAATAGCAACCGGATAACCCGATGGAAACGTCCCTCCTAATCCCGATGTGATCAGTAAGTCGCCGGGGCGAATATCCG
>CAZJOY010000180.1:0-8826 GCA_964547705.1 uncultured Methylobacter sp.
TCTTGCGTTCAATCGAATCTTTCAGGTTGGTTTTTAACGGATCGATATTTTCCGGCAGCGTCCCTTCCTGCCAGAGATAGTAAAAACTGTCCTCAAAAGCGGTCTTGATATAGCGCGGTTGCAGGCCCAAGCGTAGCGTGAACTGCTTGATAAATGACTCGGCCTGTTCAACGTCATGGCCGTAGTCTTTGTTAATGTCGGCCAGCAATTCGGCATTGCGCCAAATTGGAACGTTGTCTTTGCGCCAGAAAATACCGTACTGCCAGCGCGGCAACGCTTCGCCCGGATACCATTTGCCTTGGCCGTAATGCAGCATCGCGCCTTTTGCAAAGCGGTCGCGCAAACGTTTGGTCAGTGCATTGGCAAGCTCGCGTTTGTGCGGGCCGTCGGCATCGACATTCCATTCCGCGCCTTCCATATCGTCAACGGAAACAAAAGTCGGTTCGCCGCCCATGGTTAAGCGCACATCGTCAGCCAGCAATTGCCGGTCGACCTGCCGGCCCAACGCGTCAATGCGGTACCATTGCTCATCGGTATAAGGCTTGGTGACGCGCGGGTCTTCATGTAAGCGTATGACCGTATTGCTGAATTCGAATTCCACTTCGCATTTATCGGTGCCGCCGGTGACCGGTGCGGCGCCGGCGGGGTCGGGCGTACAAGCCAGAGGAATATGGCCTTCTCCGGCCAATAAGCCGGAGGTCGGATCAAGCCCTATCCAACCGGCTCCCGGAATATAAACTTCAGTCCAGGCATGCAAATCGGTGAAGTCCTGTTCCGGCCCGGAAGGGCCGTCCAGCGATTTGACGTCGGCGGTCAATTGCACCAAGTAACCGGATACGAAGCGTGCCGCCAAACCTAAATGACGGAATATTTGCACCAGCAACCAGGCCGAATCGCGGCACGATCCGCTGAGCTTGCCTAGCGTGTCCTCGCAGCTTTGGATGCCGACTTCCATGCGGATGTTGTAGCTAATCGCCTGAAACACTTTGCGGTTAACGTCAACCAGAAAATCGTTGATATTGCGTTGGCTTAGATCGAAATCGGCGACCCATTGCTTCAGTAACGGGCCTTGCTCGGCTATTTCCAGATAAGGCTGCAATTCTTTCAGCAATAGCGCATCGTATTTAAACGGATAGTGTTCCGCGTAATCTTCGACAAAGAAATCGAAGGGATTGATGACCGTCATATCCGCGATGACTTCAACCTCAACGCTGAGTTTTCGGCATTTTTCCGGGAAGACCACCCGCGCCAGCAAGTTGCCGAACGGATCTTGCTGCCAGTTGATGAAATGGTTTTCAGGTGTAATGCGCAAGCTGTAGCCTTTAATCGGCGTTCGGCTATGCACCGCCGGGCGAAGTCTGAATACATGCGGCGATAAGGATACCGATCTATCAAAGCTGTAGACGGTTTTGTGACGGACAGCGACTCGAATGGTCATGATTTTTTTTTCCTATTGCCTAAGCTGAACAAGCCGGAACCAAAATTAAAAGCGTTTTATTCGCCACGAAGACACCAATAAAACTTCGCGTTGGTGTCTTCGTGGTGATGTTTTTGAGCCCAATTCATTGTTGTTGTAAGAATTAATTCCAAATACTGTGTAACGGTATGCTTTACTACTACTGCTGTGAAGGGTTAAACCCGAACGGCTTTTTGCGCTTCGGTTTGCATGCGCAGTAATTCTTCTTCGATACCCGCCGCATGCGTCAGTTCGGCGACATTATCTTTGGTAAAAAAGCCTTGAAAGCCGCCAAAGCGCTGCACATACTCGATAATCAACGACGAATGCTCGGACGCGCTGGAAAAAATCTGTTTTAAGCCTTCGTCTTTCGAACCGATCACATCCAGTAAAAAGCTTTTGCCTTGCTCGCTAATCGCATCAACGACAAAATCGATATTCTCGATGCCGTGCTGGTTGCCGTCTTTAACGGCCAATGCGATATGGTGCAGCCGGGGTCCGTAATTACGCACGAAATTCTCGGTCGGCGAAGGGAATATCTTGAAATGGTTGACGAAATAAGGCGTGTTATTGGCGGTAAATACCTTGGCAGGACTGCGCATCTCATCGGCATAATGAATGCTTTTGGTGACATTGGTCGATGAATTTTGATCGACGATGTCGAACGATCCCCAGTAGTAATAACTCGACAGCGACAGCCATTCCAAAATCGCGACTTCACGGTTTTGGCTGTAAATGCGCGTCGCCAAATGATCGACCGGTAGAATCAGGTCGTCGATGCCTAATGCTTTTTGCCGTTGCTTGGCGTTTTCGCAGGCTTGTTGGGCATCGCTGCGAATACTGCTGGCACCCAGCGCATAAACGCGCGGCTCATCGGGTTGACGCTCCAAATAAGCCACAATGTTATGGGTATAAGGCGAGGGCTTGGTAATGGCTATATTGCCCGGCAGTTCTAATTTGCGGACATCGTCTGGTGAAAAAAACAAAAAGCCCCGGTGCTGCTGTAACTTAACCGTTTCGTGCAGATTGCTTACCCTTAAAATTTCTCCCATGTAGCGGCTGTGCGGCTTGCTTGAACCGATTGGGAACACTTCGTTCAGGCTGCGGAAAATGCCCTTGGTGTCATCATTTTTTACTTCCCGGATGATCAGGTCCGGCGCGTTCATGTCAATCCGTAAAACATGAGTCCAATGCGATTCGCTTTCCAGCGTAACCAGGTAATGGTAAGGCGACATCAGGCAGAGTTCGCCGATATATTCAATCGATTTTCCGGGCTCGACTGTCAGCATCATCGCATCGATTTCATGAATCATGTTGCTTAAGCCCAGGCGGTCGCGTTCTTCAAGCAGTTTATGTAGATATTCGTTAAAGAATGATGAGTTTTCTTTGTCCCCCTGAACAGGAAACGATAAGGAATGGCTAATGACTGGCATAGTGGACTCTCTACAAGTTTTATTGTTAAAACTAAAGCAAGTGTTGTACCAAGTGGTTAGCCAGTTTTGTCCAGAAGGATGAGAGATAACAATTTTCCGCAACATTGGTTGGAGTGCAGGCTAAGCCTGCCAGTGCAAGCAAAGCTTGCACTCCAGTTGCGTGTTAGTTCCCAAGCTCCTGCTTGGGAATTCAGTACGGGAAGCTCTCGGCAACTGCTCCTGCGTTGCTCTACCTCCTGCGTCCATGCAGTCGTCCTGCATCCATGGTCGCAGCTTCCCGGCTCGCAAAGCTGGAGCTTTGCTCACTGGGTTCCCAAGCAGGAGCTTGGGAACCAGCGTAAATAGAGACTTGTGTATAACGACGGCGCAACGCATGGCAACGACACAAATACGCCAATGAATTGCCTAAATAGCTCATTTTGAAGCTCAAGCTGCACCAAACTGGAGCGGACAAGGTCGAAAATTGGCTTATTTAAGCTGATCGCCGCTTTCTTATCTTCCCTGAAACTGCCGCCATACCAGATATTACTTATATAGATACGGTTGCTGTGCATTAGCTCTGAAACATCCGGCCGTATAAGCAATTCATGCTGTGTAAAAGATGGCATAAATCATGCTCTTATTTCATTAAAGCCAACTAGCCTTATGAAATGTCATGAAATCAATTTGGGAAAATTACAAAACCGATCGTGCCTACGATGAACTGATGTGTTCAGAGTTCCAACCTAGACCGATTAGTTACCGCTTGTGCCAATATTTAAATTCACTGAATAAGAGCGATATCGATAAACGCAAGATGGCTGCTGAATTGGCTATTTTAGAGATGGGCATCAGTTTCACGGTCTACAGCGATGAGGGCAATATAGACCGGGCTTGGCCGTTCGACATCATTCCCCGCATCATTAGTTCCATAGAATGGCGAAAAATAGAAAAAGGTTTAAAGCAACGCTTGACCGCTTTGAATTGTTTTATTGCGGATGTTTACGATCAGCAAGAATTTATCAAAGCGGGCAAAATGCCTGGCGAGATTATCCATAGCTCAAAAAACTTCCGTAAAGAATGTATCGGCCTGAAACCCCGCCACAACGTTTGGGCCAACATTTGCGGTACCGATTTGGTCCGCGATAAAGACGGCGTTATGTATGTGCTGGAAGATAATTTACGCGTCCCATCCGGCGTTTCTTATATGCTGGAAAACCGGGTTATCACCAAGCGCGTGTTCCCGGAAATATTGCAAAACATCGACATCCTGCCTATCGACGACTATCCGGGACGTTTGCATGATATGTTGGCCTCGCTTGCACCCGAGCATATCAAAAAGCCGCAAATCGTCGTGCTGACGCCCGGCATTTATAACTCGGCTTATTTCGAACATGCTTATCTGGCCCAGCAAATGGGCGCGCAACTGGTCGAAGGCGGCGATCTGGTCGTCAATGACGACGATTGCGTGTATATGCGCACGATCGAGGGCCTGGAAAAGGTTGATGTGATTTACCGGCGTATCGACGATGATTTTCTTGATCCTGAAGTATTCCGAAAAGATTCCGCATTGGGCGTCCCAGGCTTAATGCGAGCCTGGAAAGCCGGCAACGTGTCGTTGGCTAATGCGCCCGGAGCCGGCGTTGCCGACGATAAAGTGGTTTACGCCTACGTGCCGGAAATGATCCGTTATTACTTGAACGAAGAGCCGATCTTGCCGAATGTGCAAACTTATTTGTGCGATAACCCGGAACATCTGGACTATGTGCTGGAGCATTTGCCGGAATTGGTCGTCAAACCAGCCAATGAATCGGGCGGCTACGGCATGTTGGTTGGGCCGCATGCGACAACCAGGGAAATAGCCGCGTTTCGGAAAATTATTCAAAAAAATCCCCGCAATTACATTGCCCAACCGACCTTGTCAATTTCAACAGCACCGACTTTATGCAAAGGTAAGCTCGAGCCCCGGCATATCGATTTACGGCCGTTTATTTTGCAGGGTGAAAACACCTTCGTTACGGCCGGCGGCTTAACCCGGGTCGCACTGAAAAAAGGTTCGCTGGTGGTTAATTCCTCTCAAGGCGGCGGCAGTAAAGACACCTGGATCATCGATATGGAGCGCAACTAATGTTATCCCGTTCAGCAGAACGCCTTTATTGGCTGGCACGTTACCTGGAACGCACTGAAAATATTGCCAGACTGGTCAGTGTGCATATGAATCTATTGATGGATTTGCCTAACGGCGTTGAAATGGGATGGCTACAGCTAGTTCGCATTAACGCTTCTGAGTCGCAATTCTATGAAAAATATAAATCCGCCAACGAACATAATGTGACCCGGTTTCTGTTAATCGATGACACTTATCCGTGCTCACTGTTTTCGTCTTTGAGCGCAGCCAGGGAAAATATCCGCACTTCCAGGGACTTGCTGCCCGATGAAGCGTGGGAGCAGGTCAATGAAATGTACCTGTTTGTAAAAAATAATATCGATTCGGTATACAACCGCAGCAGCCGCGTTGTGCTCTTGAACGAGATACTGAAAGGCTCACAGCGATTTACCGGATTGTTGTCGGGCTATATGAGCCACAATCATCCTTACCGTTTTATCCGCTTGGGCAAGAATATCGAGCGCGCCGACATGACCAGCCGTATTCTGGACTTGGCTTCGTTGCTGCTGGCCGATTCGCGTAGCGACGAAATGCGTCAATACGAAACTATTTTATGGGTCAATATCTTAAAAGCGCTGAACGCCCAGTTAATGTATCGGCAGCATGTCAGGAGTAGCGTCAATGGCGATGATGTGCTGAACTTTTTATTGCTGAACGCTAACCTACCGCGATCGGTTAGCTGCTGTATTGCTGAAATGGCCAGTTGCATCAATGCTTTGCCAAACTGCGATGCCTTGCCGGATGAGGTCGCAAAACTGGAAGCGTATGTGCAAGCCATCGATACCCGCCAAACCACCCAGGCGCAGTTGCGGGGCATTCTTGACAGCCTGCAAAACAAGGTCGGAGAGTTGCATAATCGAATAGCTAATAATTGGTTTATGCAAGGCATTCGGGAAGATGTGGGAGGTGAATAATGGAAATTACCCCGGCAAACATGTCGGACATCCCGGCGCTTTGCGAATTGCTGGACATTCTGTTTTCGCAAGAAGCCGATTTCACGCCGGACCGCGAAGCGCAAAGCCGCGGTTTGGCTCAAATCATCGGCAATCCTGAGATTGGGCTTATCGTCGTTGCCCGCCAACAGGGCAGGGTGGCGGGTATGGTTAATCTTCTGTACACCGTGTCGACTGCGCTCGGCGACCGTGTCGCGCTACTGGAAGACATGGTGGTTGCTCCCGGCGCTCGCGGTTCCGGCGTGGGTTCCTTACTTCTGGAGCAAGCTATTCAAATCGCGGGCTCGAACGGTTGCAAACGCATTACCTTGCTGACTGATAGTGATAATGAGGCGGCGCAACGGTTTTATCGAACGCACGGCTTCGATTCTTCGGCGATGATTCCTTTGCGGCTTTCATTAAACGAATAGATCGCTAGGCTCGCGGTTTTTTTAAATAGTATTATGGGGAAATAATGTAACCTGTTGTTATAGATAGGTAACAGCGCTTATTGATTGGCTATGCGGGACTCTCTATCCTGCCTGTAATCTGAAAAACGATGTCATTTTGAATTTCTCCGGAGAAAGCTCATGAATACAAAGTTACTGATTACCTTGTTTTTAAGTCTTGGTTTGGTGACGGCTTGCGCCGAGATGAACCCGCATCCGATGGATATGGATTTGGCCTTGCAAAACGCGAAAACCAAAGAAGACCATCAGGAGATGGCTGAACATTATGAGCAAGCGGCTCAGGACATGCAGGAAAAATCTAAGGAATACAAAAAACTTTTTGATCGATATGAGGAGAACAGCTATCTCTACGGTAGACAAGCTGAAGACTTAAAGGCGCATGCTCAAAGGTTGGTCGATGTTTATGAAAAAGCTGCCGAGGAAAATTTGAAGATGGCAAAAATGCATCGAAAGATGTAATGCTTCAAGTCATCGATTACAAACAGATTTAATAATTGATGCTACGCGCAGATAGCTTTGCGAGCCGGGAAGCTAGAGCTTCCTGTACTGAATTCCCAAGCAGGAGCTTGGGAACTAGCGCGACAGAAATTAAGACTGCCTGTTTGTCAAATTAAAGAACGCTGTTTAACCGCGGTTTAACGCCGCCGCGGCATCCTGTTCATGACCGGCCAGATGCGCATCGCGGGGCGGCAATACATCCGCGACCACTTCCAGGCGTTTCCAAGCCGGCACCGGTGTTTCGCAATGCTGTTTGGGAACAAACGCCGACTCTTCAACCAAAGTCATTTTGTGAATATAACGCGGACAGTTGGGGAACATTTCCCGTACTTTGACCCGCAACACCAGTTCCGCTTCAGGCCAGTGGTTTTGCAGGGGATCATCGTCCTGTATGAAAGCACTGCCGTTTAAGCGAAGACGGGCCTGGCGCTGGAAGTCCACGAATAACAAGCTGACATGTTCGTTAACCAAGACATTGCCGGCCGATAAGTACATGCCGCTGCCGTCATACATCGGAAAAGCCAGGGTTTGTTCATCGATCACCTTGACCAAGCCGGCGCTGCCGCCTTTGTAGGAGCAGTTAGGGCGTCCTTCCCGATCGACAGTGGCGAAGAAAAACATGTTCTGTTCTTCGATAAACGCTTTGTCTTCCGGGCTGATTTGCGCGCTGACTATCGCTTCGACCAAACGGTCGGCCATCGGACGGGTTTCGAAACGGTCTTGCAGTTGCCGGCTGCCTTCATGGAAAAATTCGCTCATTGCTGCTCCTGGATGTTAGTGGTGGGTGAGATGTTGTTTAAGCCGCGTCGATAAGAACGATGGCGGCTTGCTTGGCTTGTTCGGCTGCGCCTGAATGGCGTTTCATCTGTTCCGAGACGATAGCGCCTTCGACCAACAGGCTTAATTGCAGGGCCAGACTGTCCGGGGATTTAGAACCGCATTGTCCGGCCAGATCGGCAATATAGCTGCGAAAATGGTCGTAAAACTCGGCAGATATCTGATGCACCGGATTGCCTTCGAGCGGGAACTCGGCGGCGGCATTGATAAAAGCGCAGCCGCGAAATTCAGGTATAGCCATCCATTCGCCAATCACATCAAAAACAGCCAGTAACTTTGCCTTGGGCGTGTCCGCTCTGGCATCGACCTGTTCGACAAACCAGGCTCGAAAATCTTCGTCTCGTTTACGTAAGAAGGCAAGTACCAGATCGTCTTTGGACGGAAAGTATTTATACAAACTCATTTTGGTGGTGCCGGCCGCTTTGACAACCGCATCGACGCCGGTCGCCCGGATGCCTTGGCTGTAAAACAATTCGGCTGCGGCTTGCAGGATTTTTTCTTGCAGGGTTAAAGACATAGTTTAAAACAAGTTGATTGTGACTATACCGATCGGTATACTTTTGTGCCTGTATACCGACCGGTCAGTATATTTTTTATAATCATAACAAAAAGAGATAATGCGATGGAAATATTATTAATTGGCGCTGCGTTGATGGTTTTTGCTGTGTTGGCTTCGGCGTGGCTGATGACTTTTGCCCGATGGTTTCCTGTTAAAGGCATCGACGGCGAGTTTCTTACCGACTACAAAACCCTGATCAGGGCGCATATCGACTTTGCGTTGATGGCCTTGTTCTGTCTGGGATTTTATGCGGTCAAGGTGCCGTTATCGGTGACGGCTTGCTGGCTGGTGGTGATCGGCGGCATCACGAATCCTTCCGTCTTCGTTATTGCCGCCTTTGACCCGAACTTTTGGGAAAAGACAATCGGGAAAGTCTACACAGCGCTCAGTTTTGCCGCGACGACGATAGGCTTTATTAGGGTGAGCATCGAGTTGTTGGATTATCAGGTATAAATATTTGAGCTAGCGTTTTCCGTTTTTTGGAGTGCAAGCTCT
>CAZJOY010000181.1:0-8818 GCA_964547705.1 uncultured Methylobacter sp.
CTGAGTTGAGCAGCTTGTCTGCTCAAACGAAACTTATGCCCTTTGGGTATAATTATAGGTTACTGCTATTGCAGATTTGTTAGCTAATCTGCACTTTATCTATTAAATTTCAAGCTTCATCCAATTTACCTGTGTTAATTATCAGTTATGCTATATTTGCGTCACTAAAGTATTTCAAATAAGGCAAAGTCATGTACACATTTAAACGATCTTCCGGTTTTACTTTAATGGAATTGATGATTACAGTAGCTATTATCGGTATCTTGGCGGGAATTGCTTATCCTTCTTATACTGATTATGTGATACGCGCCAAACGGGGGGACGGCAAAGCAGGGTTGTTAAAGTTACAATTGGCGCAGGAGAAATATCGGGCGAATTGTTCTCAGTATGCTACTGGGATTCATGCGACAACGTACACCTGCGGTACTGGAGGCTCATACAATCTGATTGGCAGCACTACTTCGCCGGACGGGCTGTATACGCTTGCAATCGCTGAGGGTAATGCAACGACTTATTCACTGACCGCCACACCTACTTTCACCGATACTAAATGCAATGTTCTTAGCATCGATCAAGCCGGAACCAAAACAGTGAGTGCCGGCTCAGTTGCAGATTGCTGGGATAGATAGCTTCACGGCATCGTTCGGGGTTAAGCCAGCTATCGCTGGCAATGACCGCAAAATACCGTTGATCGGTCAGCTATTCTAATTTCTGTTAAAGCCTGGTTACAATCGACGCACGGTAGGCCTGCTCGTCCATAGACTCTAAGTTGTTGTTGAAAATAACCGGGTTTTCCGGCTTCATTAACAAAATCTCTCAGCGTTGTACCGCCTTGCAGGATGGCTTGGCGTAAAACCACTCGAATACACTCAGCCAATTTTTGATAACGCACTAAAGAAATTCTACCCGCAGGCCGGGCTGGCTGTATGCCGGCCATAAACAAGGCTTCATTGGCATAAATGTTTCCCACGCCGACAACGATATGGCTGTCCATGATGAACGACTTTACCGGCATTTTGCGGTTTTTGGATAGCGAATAGAGCAGCTCGCCGTTGAAGTCGGATAACAGCGGTTCGGGGCCTAAATTCTTCAGTAATTGATGCTCGGCGGCGGGTTCCGTTGTCCATAACACCGCGCCAAACCGGCGGGGATCATTAAAGCGCAATATCGTTCCATCATTAAAAATAAAATCGATATGGTCGTGTTTTCCAACTGCTTGGCTTGTAGAGATAATCCGTAGACTGCCTGACATGCCTAAATGCAAAAGCAGGGTGCCGGATGATGTGGAAAACAGCAGGTACTTCGCTCTTCTGGAGACTGACTGAATACTGAGCCCGGTTAAGATTTGGTTGAGCGTTTCAGGTACAGGCCAGCGCAGTTTTGGCTGGCGTATGATGACTTGTTTAATAATTTGCCCTTCAATATGCGGCGCTATGCCTCGGCAGGTCGTTTCAACTTCGGGTAATTCAGGCATCAGGAGCTTTTTAATAAGGGTTAAGTGTGTGTTGTAAAGTTTACCATGTAAATTTCAGGCATCCTCAGCCAATGTCGAGAGTGCTTATTTGTAATTTATAGCAATTATCAAGAGTTTATCGACCGGTAGAGCGCATTCATAAAATAGATTAATTAGGTTTTATAAGCTGCTAATATTAAATAATATTATTTTGTTGTTGGGTATTCTCAATTACTTAAAATAGATTATAATTATTTTGCATTTTTCAAAGAATCGCTGTTTAGCTCACTGTAATAGCTAGAGTAGCGCTAAGTTCATTTTTCACAATATTCATTTTATTAAAAGAAAACGGTATGAGCAGTGTTTGGGTGATAGGCAATCATGTGAAAGTTCAAGGTATGTCCAATGATTTCAAAATACTTTCTTATAACTTTATTTTTGGTGGAAGTGTTGAAATGATTTTGGAATCCCCGGAAGGCAGTCGGTTTTTCTTAAAACGTAGAAAATCGCAAATTTTCGATATTGAGCATGAGTATAATTTTGATGCCGACTCTAACGATGAGAATTACAGCTAGTAGTACGGCAGCGGGACAGGTAAGGCGCAAAAAGGCTTAACCAATTGTGCCTTACCGAGTTAAGGCAATTTAAGCTATCGGCTGTTTTAGACTCGCCAAATCAATCACAAAGCGGTATTTCACATCGCTTTTCAACACTCGTTCGTATGCTTCGTTAATCTGTTGGATTGGGATGATTTCAATATCTGACGTGATATTGTGTTCAGCACAAAAATCGAGCATTTCCTGCGTTTCTTTTATACCGCCAATCAGAGAGCCGACAATACTGCGGCGCTTAAAAATTAAGTTTCCGACGGAGGGGGAAGGATGTGGCTGGTCAGGCAAACCTACTAAACATAAAGTGCCATCATGCTTCAGTAATTCCGTATAAATATCCAGGCTATGCGGCGCGGCGACAGTGTTAAGGATGAAGTCGAAACTGCCTAGATGCTGCTGCATTTGCTCGGCATTCTTGGATACCACTACTTCGTCAGCTCCGAGCCGCTTGGCATCTTCCGTCTTGCCGGGCGACGTGGTAAAAAGCACGACATGGGCGCCAAATGCACGGGCAAATTTTATCCCCATGTGACCAAGTCCGCCTAACCCGACGATGCCGACTTTGTCTCCTTTACCTATTTTCCAGTGTTTTAACGGAGAATAAGTAGTAATTCCCGCGCATAACAATGGTGCGGCAGCTGCCGGATCGAGTTTATCCGAAACATGCAGCACAAAATCCTGATTGACGACGATCTGTCTGGAATAGCCGCCGTAGTTGCTGCCGCCGCTATGTTTATCGGGGCTGTTATAAGTAAATGCTGCATTATTACAGAATTGTTCCAGATTATCTTGGCAATCCGGACACTCTCTACAGGAATCAACCATACAGCCCACGCCAACGGTATCCCCAGGTTTAAACCCGCTTACCGCGCTGCCCACGTTTGTTACTTTGCCAATAATTTCATGGCCGGGGACCATAGGAAACGCCGAGTTACTCCATTCATTGCGCACTTGATGAATATCGGAGTGACACACTCCGCAAAACAGAATTTCAATCCGGACATCGGTCGGCAACGGATCACGCCGCTCGAAACTGAACGGTACGAGCGGCGAGTTGTAATTATGAGCGGCATAACCGACAGTCTTTTGCATAATAGAACCTTTTGAATGAATTAACAGGGACAGTAGTCATTATCGATACCGGAGCGCCACTGTTGTGAATATAGAAGCCGATCAAGACGCTAACCAAAATAGCATGCCTCTATTGCTAGTTTGCGTAGTAGTGAATCAGTAGGGCAATCGCAGAAATTAAACCTAGAACAATATAAAAGCCTACGAAATAGCTTAGATAGATTCTCCGTAAGCTGAATGCGGGTGCCGGCTTTTCTTGGAAGATGACGAGTTCGTTCTTTTTCTTAATATCATAAATTCTCCGTTTTGATTTATCGGCTAAGACTTGATATGCCTCATTGATTTCATCTAACCTATTTTGACGAAAATCATGGCTGGGTAAGTTTCGATATTTCTGCGACAGTGCTTTATGAGCCGCATGAATCAGATACTCATCAGCATTGTCCAGCACGCCTAAAATCCGATACAAATCCGAATCTAGTTCATGAGAATCGTTGCGTCGATCGTATTTCGCTTTGCGTAGAGGGTCCGATAAAGTCTTGTGAGCTTCATTGATTTCCTTCATTATTCGATTGGCTGTGTCTTTTTCTTCCAGCCATTTGTCAGGATGATATTTTTGGGCAAGTAACTTAAATGCGGCATGTATAACCACGTCTTCAGCGTTACTAGCCAATCCTAAAACACGATAATAATCTTTAATCATCTGCAAATTTTACAGATGATTAAAGAAAACTCCAGCGCTAAGCCTTATCGAATGACGCATGAGTCTGAGGCGAAGGGGCTATTTATGATCAACAAGAAGGGGAAAGCTCAATATTTCTTGGCGCAGCTGCGGAATGACTGTAATTTTTAAAAGGTGTAGTAGATTAAGTACTGAACAGCATCCTCAACGGATTACGCCATATTGATAAAATTCATTCTCACCCTTATTCTGACGCATCAACGTAACGAAAGCTATGGTCTTAGCCGTTATAAGAACAGTTGTAAAAAACTGAATCTTTCCGGTAAGCAGGGCGTCTTCAAAACTAAGCGTGAATTCAACTATCAAAAATGCTAAATTCTTTTCCGGCTTGGCAAATTTTACATTAGACAATCCCCAAAGACAGCTCATAAATTAAGCACAGAACCATGAATACTAAACTTCCATTATTAACCTGCATCATAGCAACTATGGCACTACCAGGTTGTGCCGTCACCACACTTAAAGAAGCAAGAGAAACCGATCCTTGGCAAGGATGGAATAAAAGTACCCAATCTTTTAACGATAGTTTTGATAAGTATGTGTTAAAGCCGGTTGCTGTAGGCTATTTAAACGTTACCAATAAAGCCGTTGATGACGGTGTGACCAATTTTTTCAGCAACATTAACGACATCGGCGTAACGATCAACGATATTTTGCAGCTAAAGTTGTTACAGGGCGGAATGGATATCAGCCGGTTTGTTATCAATACAACGGCTGGAGTTGGGGGGATTTTTGATTGGGCCAATAAAATCGACTTGCCCAAACATAATGAAGACTTTGGTCAAACCTTGGGCTTTTGGGGAATACCGTCCGGTCCTTATCTGGTATTGCCGTTTTTTGGCGCCAGTACGCCCAGAGATACGGTTGGGTTGATCGGCGACGCCTTTATGGATCCTTTAACCTATGTCTCAATTTTTGGCGGTTTTGTTGGTACCGCGGTGACAGCAGGCACCAGCGCGCTGGATGTGACGGATTACCGTGCCGGCGTTATGTCCAGTGAAAAAGTGGTGAATGAAGCCAGCGGCGGCGATCGTTACGATTTCATAAAAAATTCTTATCTACAACATCGTGAATATTTGATATACGACGGCAACCCGACGGATGAAGCCGATCCTTTGGATTCTGACGAAAGCGGTGCGGGGGATTCCAGTAACGGCTCCAAAGTTAAGGACAAAAGCGGCAATGGTAAAGGCTTATAGCCAAGTGTGATTTAATGCTTATGTTTGTCATGATAGAAGCGTAGTCCACGAAAAGCACGAAAAGCACGAAGATATTTGAAACACATCGTTCCGGCGTTGCGCCGCGTAGACCTTCCAGGTTTTTAAAACCTGGAAGGTCTGTCTATCGGCCTGTTTCCCACCTAACTACAATCCATTCCCACAGGCTGTAGATGTAGCCAAATCTGCGCATCAGCCGGTAGACGGGCATGAGCTGGAATCCTGTTAGACATTTTGGCCGAGTCGGGCCAGATAACCTTGGCTTCAAATACCAATACCTTCTCCACATTGGCAATGCATGCGCTCAAGCCATATTGAGCAAAGGCCGAGTTCAATGCCTGCGGATAAGCCGGGCCGTTTAGCAGTATCCGAACATAGTGATTTTCACTTTCGCCGGTTTTTTTAGGATGTCCCCGTTTTGCATTCCAGCCTTGAGATTGCATGGCGGATTTTGCCAAATCTTGCGACCACTGCGGATAATTCATCAACCTTCCAAGATACACGCTACGAATCGGCAAACTGTTACTTGGAAACAAGCCACGAAAACTGGTCTCTAGAAGTTGATTCAACGATGGCAACGAGAGCGGACAATCGCTTCTGACCAATGCTACTTCCGGTTCCGTGGCTCGATGTTCTATTCTCGCCATACATTCCGGCAGCTGGACAGTGAACGAATCGTCGGCTTGCAAGCATGCCGGAATGATCAACAACAAAGCGGCGAATAGAACCTTCATGACAGCCGGCTGAAAAATTAACGGTTCTTCTGTTCCGCCTGCTTAAGCAACGTAAATAGATCGCTTTTAGTGGACAGCACGATCGTTGCGTCGGCGTTAATGACTTTGCGATAGGTCTCCATGCTCTTAGTAAACTTATAAAACTCTGCCGCTTCAGGCTTTTGTGCATAGGCTTTGGCGTAGATTTCCGTGGCTTTGGCGTCGGCTTCGCCCTGAATTTCATGAACTTGTTTGTAAGCTGCGGATTCTATCTGGTTAAGATCCCTGTCCTTGTTGCCGTTGATACGGGCAGCCTCGCCTTCGCCTTCGGAACGAAAACGCTGCGCAATCTGCAAGCGTTCGCTAATCATGCGCTGGTAGATGCGTTCGAGCACTTGCTGATTGTAATTAATGCGCTTGAAGCGAACATCGAGCAATTCAATGCCAAATTCGGCCAGTTTCGGGGCCGCCGCGTCGAACACGTCTTTTTCAATTCGGACTCGGCCGACGTGGATAGGCCGCAATACACCAAGCGTGCCTTCACCGGTTAAAGGTCCGGTCAAGCTCTCGTCTTGAAAAGTCTTTCGATCTTTATCGGTGCGCACCACTTCAATCAGCTCATGACGGGCAATCGCTGTGCGGGTTTCGCTGCCTAAAATATCTTCCAGCCGGGACTGCGCGCTACGTTCATCCCTAAGCCGTAGGTAATAACGCATCGGGTCGGTAATCCGCCAGCGGGCAAAAGTATCGACTTGAACGTAGGTTTTATCCTTGGTCGACATCTCAACCATCGGTCCATCCCATGCCAGATAGCGTTTATCGAAAGTGTTGACCTGCTGGATAAACGGGATTTTGAAATGCAGGCCCGGAGTGGTAATCGGGTCGCCGACCGGACTGCCGAATTGGGTGATGATGACCTGTTCGGCCTGATTGACGGTGTATATCGATAGAAATGCTACAACTGCCAGGACGATGATCGGTAAACCGCTTTTGCCCGAGATGTTCATTGTTGTGCCTCCACTGTTTTAGCCGGAAAAGGCAGCATCGGTAAAATCTGCTGAATCGTGTCGTCAACGATAATCTGCTGTCTTGCTTGCGGTAAAACATCGCCCAGGGTTTCAAGATAAATACGTGTACGGGTAATATCCGGCGACTTGAGATATTGGTCCAGCACTTGATTGAATGCAGAGACATCGCCTTCCGCTTCGTTAATCCGTTTAAAGCGATAACCCTCGGCGCCGCGAATTTTCTGGTCGGCTTCGCCGCGAGCGCGGGGCACGGCTTTGTTGTACTCGCCGTTCGCCAGGTTGATCACATTTTCGCGGTCTTGTTGGGCGCGGTTCACCTCATTAAACGAAGGCTGCACCGGTTCGGGCGGATTGACGTTTTTTAACTGCACTTGGTTAATCGAAACGCCGAGCTGGTAACGCTGGGCAAGTTCACGGGTGCGTGAGAGTGCCGTTTCCTCAATCTCTTGGCGGCCGATAGTGATGATTTCGTCGACGGTCCGGTCGCCGATAACTTCACGCATCACGGCTTCCGACAGGTCTCTCAAAGTACTGCCCGGATCGCGGACATCAAACAGGTATTTTTCAGGATCGGTAATGCGGTATTGCACAATCCACTCCACCAACGCCGCATTCAGGTCGCCGGTCACCATCGATTTTTCCAGCATCGGTTCATTGCCGATTTGATCGGGATTGGTGTAACCGGGCGTTGCAAAACCGAATTCCAGTTTTTGCTGGCGTTGAGTCGGCACGGGAATAATACGGTCGATGCCGAACGGAAGCTTCGCATGCAGCCCGGACGGCACTTTTTTGATATATTTGCCAAAACGGAGCACGATACCTTCCGATTCGGCCGGAATGGTGTAAAAGGACATCATCGCTCCAATCAGCAGGGCAACGCCCGCCAACACAGCCAATGGTGAAACAGGCAGCGAACTTAAAAAGCGTTCTAAAAAAGGTTTGAGATTATCCACGCACAACCTCCAGTTTGAATATCGGTAAATTCGAACAGCACAGAGGAGACTGATTTCTATGGGGGCAAAGAACCGGATAAAACATCAACCACCTGAATTTTAAAGACTCGATTAAGCATGACCTTAGTTGTGATCCACGTCAATGAATAGTCGTCATCGTTCACCTCAGCCGGCAGTTGGTCCGGCCCGCTTTACGAACTTCAGCTATATGACGGAGTTATAAGCCACTATCAAACTCACGGCCATTGGCTAGTTTTATATGCCTCGGCTCCCAAAAAACTTCAAATCGTTCTTTCGTGTCGGTTACGAACGCTTGTTCCTGAACTGAAGCATTCAGAGTGCTGCCGCAAATGGTTTCAATTTCACTGTCCGGTGCAAGTTCTTGTTTATGATCAATCCAGCAAATATTTAAAGGTAGCAATTGTTGACTATCATGGGCTTTAAGTGAGCCCGTAAATTCTTTGACGGCCTCTTCGCTCAGGTTCTGGATGAGGATGTGAGTTACAAACACGGGGGTTTTATCAACCTGATAGGAATGCTGATAAAAACTTGGATTTACCAGTGCTTGGTATTCGTTCTTGGTCAAAATTTCCGCACTGGCAACACTGGCTTGAACAATTGCTCGTAACGGTTGTAACCGGGCCTGACGCTCGGCATTCCATTGATCCTGCAGTACCTTATTAACAACCATTTTTTCATTCCACTTTCGTTCCAATTCAATAGCTTGACCAAAGGTGCGCGCCGTCAGCGGATCGTCTGGATCGGCCCAAGCGGCCGGTAGCACATCGCCTTTGCTGCGCTTGACGTAATCCTCCACTAATTTGCGATCCTCCGGGGATAACCGCGCTAATTGCTTTTCCACAGAGGATAAGTCCGTGCTGCCGAACGGCAGTTTGGTGCGATAGGGATCTCTGCCGTAAATCACCAACGCAATTAGAAATATCATGATGCCGATCGTTTTAAACAGCGTTTGAATGTTCATTGGCTAAGCACCTCGGCGGTGAAGGACGAATCCCAGGCGGTATCACTG
>CAZJOY010000182.1:0-8787 GCA_964547705.1 uncultured Methylobacter sp.
ACAGCCCGTTATCCATTATCAAATCGGCTTTCGCGGATAATGCCTAACATCAGTTAATAATGGGCCGTAAGGCTCACACAAGGAAATTTGGTTGTACCTTATCCGTTGCATATCTTACAATTCCATTGGTGTACAGTCAGGTTACCGGGCTATAGGTTTCCTTCCCACTAATAACATTAAATAATAATTTGGAGTGAGGTATGTTTAAAATTCGTTCACTGGTTACCGCGTTAGCGTTAACAAGTTCAATTTCGGTTGCTTCGGCTTGGGAAGCTTTGCCGACACACGCTAATGCACCTGCCGATAACCCGACTACGCCGGCTAAAGTCGAGTTAGGTCAAATGCTTTATCATGATCCGCGTCTATCTTCTACCGGCACTGTTTCCTGCTCTTCATGCCATAACACCATGCTGGGCGGCGAAGACAATAGAGCTGTTGCGATGGGCGTTAACGGTCAAACGGGTGGACGCAGTGCACCGACCGTTTGGAATTCTGCGTTTAATACAGTCCAATTTTGGGATGGCAGAGCGGCAAGCTTGGAAGATCAAGCAGCAGGTCCTGTAACTAATCCAATTGAAATGGGTATGAAAAATTGGGATGAAGTCGTCGCCCGTTTGAAATCAATTGAAGGCTACAAAGAACCGTTTGAACAAGCCTTCGGTAAAGACTCAATCTCTAAAGAAACTGCGACTAAAGCAATCGCAGCTTACGAAAGAACTTTAATCACACCTAATAGCCCTTATGACCGTTATGTTTCCGGCGAAAAGTCGGCTTTATCGGCTCAACAAGTTCGCGGCATGGAAAAGGTTGCGGAGTTAGGTTGTACCAATTGCCATAGCGGCCCTGCATTTAACGGTCCTGGCATGTTCCAAAAATTTCCTGTCATTCCTAACGGCTACTGGGAAGCACAACATCATTTCAGCAAAGATAAAGGCTTAGCGGAAGTTAGTAAAAATCCGGCCGACGAGCATTTATTCAAGGTTCCGACTTTACGAAATATCGCATTGACTGCACCTTATTTCCACAACGGTTCGGTTAAAACACTGGATCAAGCGGTAACGTTGATGGCCAAACTGCAATTGGGCAAAGATTTATCCAAAGAAGAAGTTGCAGACATTGTGGCGTTCCTGAATGGTCTGACCGGCGAGTTTCCTAGACAGAAAATGCCGACTCTTCCAGGCACACTAGATTCTACTTTTAATTAAGTTTAATTCTTAAACGGCTTGCACATGAAAGGGAGCTTTTATAGCTCCCTTTTTTATTCGGCGTTATAAATAGGTGTTGCTGAAATACGGGCATCAATCTGCTTTGAAATTTCCTGATAAACAGGGCTATTTATGGATTCAAAGCGCAGCTTAAAGTCGGCCTCATTCATGTGCTCAGGAAGGTCTCTGGGGTCCGGCATGAAATCACTGTAATCTTTTATCAATGACATTGCTTTTTGCATTTTTCGTGCATTTTCCGGCGATGACGTTGCCATCTCTCCAAAACGTGTACCGGCTTTGTCGGCCGCCAAATCAATAAAACTGAATCCGCTACCGCCTTGTGCATCGCTTAATTCTTTTTCTTCACCTGCAATCTGCGCTGCTTGTTTGTTGACCGATGCGGTCAGCGCGGCTGAACCTATGAAGTGTTGAGCCAAATCGATGCGTTTATATAAAAAAGCGGAATATTGTTGTCCGGGCAGCTGCGTAGAGTCCGGTGTAGACAAAAGTTTTTTCGTCTCCTGTTTATTTACATAGTCGTTAATCGCAGAAATAACGGTCCTGTTCTCATCTATCGCAGTTTCCAGCGTGGAACGCTGATAAGCCAGTTCAAACAGCGGACGCAACAGCTCCGCCAGCGATAAGCGCCATCCGGGGTCATGTTTGGCAACGATGTCGGCGAGCTTTTGCTGGTAGATATTCAGCGTCGAATTGTCGCCGGTATGAGTCAGGAAATTTCGAGCCTGAATTAATGTATCCTTGTTCGGATAATAGGTAATGGTGAGCTTTTCATCGTCAATTTTAATGGCTTTGATGGGCCGGGTTGCCAGAATGAAATATTCATTCAGCGACGAATGCTGAATAATAGTGTCGATAACAAAAGCGGCCAATTTTGCCGGCAACAATAACTTTCCGGCTTTAAATTTTGTGATGACAGGAAGATCATTGCCTTCAACGTTACCTAACCTGAAGCTGATGTTTAAATACCTGCCCAAAATGTTTTCGGGCAAAGTCATCGTGACTTTAAATCTCAGCTCATTATTTTTAAGATCCAGGTCGGCCGCGCTCTTGCTATAACGGTTTAACAAATAATCACCGGCGAGATTCAGGTCGGCTTCGTTTAATTCAACAATACCAATCGCATCCGGTTTAGTTTTAGAGCCTTCATGCAGGATTTTTTTTGCCCTGATCAGGTCTTCACGGGTAGGCTCCCACCCTACTTCAAGCTCGGGTTTGTTGCCAATGCCAAAAAGAATCAGCATTAAGCATAAGATGACTAATAAGCTGAAACAATAGAGCGGAAGACGTATTAAAATTTTCATTAGCCGCCGCTTAGACAAATTCCAGTTTGAACCCTGCCGTTTTTAAATAGTCGGCTTCCTGAATTAAATCGGCATGAGTCAGCGGCGCATGAGCCAACCATTGCTCTGGAAACTGCAAACGGACTTTTGATTTGGCTAACGAGATTTTGAAATCGGGTTTGTCGTTTTCCTGGCGATTGCGATGCAACAATACCGATAGCCGCAAAATAACCGTCAAACCGATTGCATCAACATTCCAAGGAGAGGGTAATCCCTGGAAAAGGGAGCGGGAAAACTTACGCCGATGCGACCTGACAATGGTTGATAATAAGATCTGGTCCTGCTTTGAAAAGCCTGCAAAGTCACCATTCTCAATGATATAAGCGCTGTGTTTATGGTACTGGCTATGAGCAATATCTTGACCGATCTCATGCAGGTCTGCTGCCCAATTTAAAAATTGCACGACGTGTTCGTGGTTAGATCCAAGAAAATCTTCACCTAATTGGTCCAGAATATAACTGATCGTCTGCTTGACGCGAGAAGCATGGTCTTTATCGACGTGATAGCGATCGGCTATCGCCTGCACGGTTGCGGAGCGAATATCGTGATCGTAAAGTCGTCCCAATAGATCTTGAATCACGCCTTCCCTAAGTGCTCCGTCGGAGACGGTCATTTGCTCAATGCCCAAGCTTTTGAACGTGGCATAGATGATCGCTACGCCACCTGGAAATACCGGCAGACGCTCAGGATCAAGATCGGGCAAATTTAGCTCGTTAACATGGCTGCATTGGTTCAGATGCGCTACCAGATGCTCCAGCCCCTCCATGGTTATGCCGTTATTGCTCCAACCTTTAGCTTTAAGGACTTTATCTATGGATTTTAAACTGCCTGATGCGCCGATGGCTTCATCCCAATTCTTACGCTGAAATTGTTTTTGAATCGACTCCAGTTGCTGTTCTGCAAACAAAGTTGCCCGAGTGAATGCACTCCTGGATAGCTTGCCCTCGCTAAAAAAAGCATTACTAACTACCACGCAGCCCATGGGCGTACTTTCTTTTACTTTGGGCGTATCGCCGGAGCCTATGATGTATTCGGTACTGCCGCCGCCTATATCCATAACCAAGCGCAAATTAGCATTGCTGCCCAAACTATGGGCAACGCCTTGATAGATTAAGCGAGCTTCTTCTATGCCCGAAATAATATGGATAGGATGGTTAAGCGCTTTTTCGGCTTTTTCCAGAAACTGTTGGGAGTTTTTAGCCTGTCGTAAGGTGCTGGTCCCGACAATACGAACACTTTCAGGCGGAAAGTTACGGATTCTTTGACCAAACCGTTCCAAACATCCTAAAGCCCTTTCCTGCGTTTCAATATCGAGGTAATTCTTTTTGTCGAGCCCGGATGCGAGCCTTACCATTTCTTTAAGGCGGTCCAGAGTGTGTAAATTACCATTCGTTAAACTGCAAACAATCATATGAAAGCTGTTAGACCCCAAGTCTACAGCGGCAACGGTTTCGGGAGGTTTCTTCGGCACAAGTTATCCAGTTTTGTCTATGAAGCGCGTTAATATCTGATAAAATCGCATGGTTTTAACCATCCAAACCTATGGATGAAGCGCGTAATTTAACTTATTTGAAGGTTTCCGTTAAGTGTTAGTTTCAGCATGAATGCATTATCCCTGCGTAATCTCAAAAAAACCTACAATAATGGCTTTGAAGCTTTAAAAGGCATTGACCTTGATGTTGAGGCCGGCGATTTCTTTGCCTTGCTGGGCCCGAACGGCGCCGGAAAGTCAACAGCTATAGGCATTATCAGCTCGCTGGTCAACGAGTCCAGCGGCTCAGTCAGTATCTTCGGACATGATCTCAGACGTGAGCGGGCCTTAGCCAAAAGCTGCATCGGCCTTGTTCCTCAGGAAATCAATTTCAATCAGTTCGATACCGTCAAAAGTATTTTGCTCAATTCGGCCGGTTATTACGGAACGCCGCGCAAACTTGCGCTACAACGTACCGAGTACTGCCTTAAACAAATGGATTTATGGGACAAACGCGATACGGTTTCCAGACGCTTGTCCGGCGGCATGAAACGCCGGGTCATGATAGCTCGCGCCCTGGTACATGCACCCAAGCTGTTGATTCTTGATGAACCGACTGCCGGCGTTGACATAGAAATACGCCGATCAATGTGGCAAATGATGCAGGAAGTGAATCAACAAGGCACCACTATCATTTTAACGACACACTATCTTGAAGAAGCGGAAAGCCTGTGCCGCAATATCGCCATCATCAATCACGGCAAAATTGTTGAAAACTCCGATATGGCAAGCCTGCTCGCAAGACTGCATATTGAACATTTCGTGCTGGATCTGGCTCACCCGATTACCGCGGTGCCGATCATTGAAGGCTGTCAAATTGAACTCCTGACCGACAGGTCGCTTAATGTCGCGGTGCCTAAAGAGCATGGGCTTAACAAGCTATTTAGCCAGCTAAGCGCGCAAAATATCGAAGTCACCAGTTTAAAAAACAAGAGTAATCGACTGGAACAGTTATTTATGGATTTAATTGACTCAAATCCCAAGAATTCAAAAACGGCAGGCGATAAATAATGAATTACTCGATTGCTTTCAGAACCATCGTTGTCAAGGAAATATTCCGGTTTATCAGAATCTGGCCGCAAACCCTGCTGCCTCCGGCCATCACTACCGCCTTATATTTCCTGATTTTCGGCAAGTTGATCGGCGACCGTATAGGCACTGTCAATGGGGCCAGCTACATGGACTATATCGTTCCCGGCATTATTTTAATGTCGGTTATCAGCCATTCCTACGCCAATGTCGTATCTTCGTTTTACTCAACCAAATTCCAGCGCAATATTGAAGAATTGCTGGTTGCCCCGATACCCAACTGGGTGATTCTTGGCGGCTATGTCAGCGGCGGCATTACGCGCGGATTACTCGTGGGCGTTGTGGTAGCTTTGATTTCTTTACTGTTTACAAATATTACGGTGAATAATATTGCCGTTGCCCTGTCAATCGCAGTACTGACAGCCACTGTATTTTCGCTGGCAGGCTTTATCAATGCGATACTGGCAGAAAGTTTTGACGATATTTCAATTATCCCCAACTTTGTATTAACCCCATTAAGTTATCTGGGCGGTGTTTTCTATTCGGTCAATATGTTGCCCGGTATTTGGCAAAACATATCAATGGGCAATCCTATCTTGTATATGGTCAACGCTTTTCGTTACGGCTTGATAGGAATAACGGATATTGATATTCAGATGACTTTTTTCATTACCAGCGGATTTATTATTACCTTGACCGTGTTCAGCCTTTACCTTTTGCATAAAGGTATTGGAATCAAAAATTAATACCGTATACTTTCCGCCTCATAAAGAACGCTAGCCATTGTATCTCTCGCGTTCTTTATTCTTAAAATTAAGAATAATCAACAGGAAATGTCATGCTATTAAAAAAAGATTCAACAGGGGATGATGTTAAAAAACTCCAAGTCCGGCTGAGTTTAACCGCCGACGGAATTTTCGGTTCAAACACCGAAACAAGCGTAAAAACATGGCAGGCACAGAATGGCCTGACTGTGGACGGAATTGTAGGAAATGCTACTTGGGCAACGCTATTTCCTGTATCGTCAACAAACGTTAGCCCGGATAGTAGCTCGACCTTATCACTACAAGCTCTTAAAGGACATATTCCCGATGCAGTCCTTGCCCAAATACCTTCTATAGCCGCTATAACTAATTCTTTAAGACTAGCCCACTTTCTAGCTCAGTGCTCTCACGAAAGTGGAGGCTTTAAAGTAGTCTACGAGAATTTGAATTATTCAGCTGATGCCTTAACAGCAACATTTCCAAAATATTTTCCTGACCCTTTAAATCAAACTTATGCGCGGAATCCAGAGAAGATCGGCGCTAGAGTTTATGCAGACAGAATGGGGAATGGCGATGAAGCAAGCGGTGACGGTTACACATTCAGAGGGCGGGGATATATTCAATTAACAGGAAAGTCGAATTACGCCGCTTTTGGTGAAGTTGTCAGTCAAGATACCGTTGCGACCCCTGATTTAGTCGCCACCGAATATCCACTGGCATCTGCCGGATTTTTCTTTGATTCAAATAACATATGGACTATCTGCGACAGCGGATCAACAGATACTGTCATAACCGCTGTCACCAAAAAAGTTAATGGCGGAACAAACGGATTAGCTGATCGTACTACGCTTTTTAATGCATATTATGCATTACTCAGTTAGGATATTGAGAATGCAGCACCGAGACCGGCAACACAATAAAACATACTACCCTAACCAATCTTTTTTTCCGGAGGGGAAATGATTAAATACGTCGTGCTGATCTTATTTGCTCTTACATCAAAGTTTGCGTTCAGTGAACCAGTACATCATTGTTCGGCAGAGGCAACTATTCAAGCCAGAAAACTACTGGATTTTCATTTTGGATCAGATGACAGAACCGAAATTGATAAGCATGTTACCGTGCTTAAACCGATAAAAAATCCTGCCGGAAACGACAAGTTTGACGTTCTGGAAATATATGGACATATCTATAAAGGAACTTATCGGATGCGCTTTATTTATGCTCAGATGAAGAGTCAATGCTTGCTCGTAGGACAGGAAATTCTGGAGATTACAAACCTGTAAAACGGCAACGTACTTTATATTCGTCGTCGGCGCGCTGCTTTAATCCCAGCGCGCCTATAAGCTTCATACTCGCTCAATACCCATGTGTAATTGCTCGTAATTCGGGCAATGATCCCGGCAAACGCACAACCTCGGATTCAACCCGTCCATCTGCATACAGCTCTATTAAGCGATAACCTGGAGCCGTATCGCTCACGCTGAAATCAAAAGTTTCAGGCGTAAATTGAAAGCAGGTAGAAGGCGCACCCAATACCCGAAGAGTTGCTGTCTTGACATCCATAATCTGATGGATATGTCCTGTAGTTATAACTTTTACTTGCGGATATTTGTTCGCTATCGCCAAAAACTCTTGGCGGTTTTCTATAATCATAGTGTCCATCCAAGGACTTTTAGTTTCCAGAAGATGATGATGGACTGCGATAAGCGCATGATGATCCTGATCCTTAATTAAACAATCTTCAAGAAACGCCAATTCTTCTTTTGATAAGCGACCGCCTGCTTCTCCAGGTATTTGGCTATTCAGGCTAATGAGTTGCCAGTTATCCAGAACAACCTGTTTACGACAGTTAACCCCCTTAGTATTTAAGACCTGCTGCATCAGTTCATAGTCATCATGGTTGCCGGGCAGGCAGATGCATGGAATATCATAGTGTTCAAGGCTGCTTAAAATACGCCGATAGCTTTCCAGGCAAGGCTCCTGAGCCAAATCCCCGGTAAACAGAATCAAATCGAAATGAGGTTTGCCAACAAAGGCCTGTCGTGAGCGAAGACGAACAGCCTGTTCAAGACAAGCGTGAAAATAATGTTCGGTATTAATACCCAGCAACTTGCCTTCCGACTCTTTCATAATATGCGAATCGGACAATTGCAGGATTGAAATACTGGCAGGATTATTAGTCATAGCAATCCTTTATCTAATGTCTTTACAAAGAACTTTGGAATTTCTTTGTGGATTATATAAAGTCTTAAGTTGATCGGGGAGATCATTAATACTTGACGACAAAAAACCCCGCTCAATAAACCAGTGCATCGTTTGCGTGGACAATACGAATAATTTTTTCAGCTTGAGCTCTGCCGCCCGGCGATAGACATATTCCAGCATCCGGTTGCCCCGGTGCGAACCGCGGTAATCGGCATGCACGGCAAGACAGGCAATCGCACCGAAACGGCCTTGCACATCCGGGTGCAAAGCCGTACAACCGATAATCAGGCCGTCACGCTCGATGACAATATAATCGGCGATTTCCATTTCAATCTTTTCTCGGGAGCGTTTGGCTAATTTGCCTTGCTGCTCCAGCGGCTTGATCAATTCCAGTATGCCGCCGATGTCGTTCAACGCCGCCGGACGCAATTCTTCAAACGCCGTCGAGCTGATCAAAGTACCGATGCCGTCACGGCTGAATAACTCAAGCAGCAACGCGCCATCGATAGCCCGGTTAATTAAATGCACGCGGTCGATGCCGGCTTGGCAGCTTTGCATTGCGGCTTTGAGCGGCAGGCTGATACTGTTGGATATATCAGGATACTGCTGCAAGAAAGCGTCGGCTTCAGTAGTAGTCATTTGCTGGATTTGTTCGCCGTTATCGGGATTGCAGCAGCTTTGTTCGGTTA
>CAZJOY010000183.1:0-8784 GCA_964547705.1 uncultured Methylobacter sp.
CTTTTTATTATTTATCGCAAACCTATAATGAGCTTGAAGGTTCAAATTATTAAACATTTATGAGGTCATTATGAAAAACTTAATCAATAAAACACTGGTTTCTAACGCCGGTCTGGAAGCCGTCATCTTGCGCGTTCCTATCGGTTTAATTTTGGCCGCACATGGCAGCCAAAAATTATTCGCCTGGTTTGGCGGTTATGGGCTGGATGGAACAGGGCAATGGATGGCATCGGTAGGTTTGAATCCGGGATTTATGATGGCGTTATTGGCGGGTAGCGCCGAATTTTTCGGCGGCGTCGCGTTAATTTTAGGATTGCTGACGCGTCCGGCTGCGCTGGTTAATGCGCTTACGATGCTGGTTGCGCTTTTCTGGGTGCATTGGGGACACGGCTTTTTTCTGGATACGCACGGTATCGAATATGCGCTGGCTTTACTATCGGCAACTGCGGCGTTGGTATTTATCGGCGGTGGCCGGTATTCGCTGGATGCGCTGATCGAAACAAAACTATTGGAGGTTAAGGATGAATAAGCAATCGCGACAACTCGGGGCAGTCATTACCGGTAAAAATACTTCGGATGGAGCCGGTGTTAAACTGAAACGTATCGTCAGTCCGCAGCAAAAAAACAGCTTCGATCCATTTATCTTGTTGGACGAGTTTGGTTCCGATCAATCGACCGATTATATCGGCGGTTTTCCGGATCATCCGCATCGCGGTTTTGAAACGGTGACATATATGCTGGAAGGTGCGATGCTGCACCGCGATCATCTGGGTAACGAAGGGCATTTGCGGGCCGGCGATGTGCAATGGATGACGGCCGCGCACGGCATTATCCATTCGGAAATGCCGGAACAGGAAAATGGCTTGTTACGCGGCTTTCAGCTCTGGATTAACCTGCCGGCCAAAGAGAAAATGAAAGCCCCGCATTACCAGGAATTTGCTGCGGCGAAAATCCCTCGCGTTGCTTTGGCGGATGGTGGCTACATCAAGGTTATTGCCGGAGCCTATCAGGCCGGAACACAAAAAATATCCGGCCCGGTAACAGGCGTGACGACACGGCCGTTGTATTGCGATGTATCGTTAAGCTCGCGGCAACAGCTCAATATCCCGGTAGACGCGGAACATACGGTTTTAGTCTATGTTTACGAAGGCGAGCTGGCTGTTGATTCATCGGCCAAAATTTTAGCCGCTGGGCAACTGGGGCAGTTAATCGATGGCGATAATATTCAGCTGGCAACGCAAGAGCAGTCTGCCCGGTTCCTTGTGTTAGCGGCTCTGTCGTTAAAAGAACCGGTTGTGCAGTCCGGCCCGTTTGTAATGAACAGCGCCGAAGAAATTGAACAGGCGTTTCGCGATTACCGTGACGGCGTGTTGACGCTGTAAATGAATTTTATCTAACCCAACTAAGGTGAACACTATGCAGCACAAACCTGCACCAACCCGCGTAAAACTTCACGATATTATCCAGGCGCGCTGGAGTCCCAGGGCTTTTGATGCTGACAAGCCTGTCAGTCATGATGATTTGCTGGCGTTACTGGAAGCCGCGCACTGGGCACCGTCTTGTTTTAACGGCCAGCCCTGGCGGTTTGTGGTCTGCGATAAAGCCAGCGATGAAGCCGGCTGGCAGAATGCATTTGCAACGCTGGCTGAAAAAAATCAGCGCTGGGCCAAGAACGCGCCTGTTTTGATATTGGCTGTGGCGATGGATAATTTCAGTCATAACGGCCAGCCGAATCGCTGGGCGATGTATGACACCGGGGCGGCCAGTCTCGGCTTAAGCTTGCAAGCGACTGCGATGGGATTGAGCGTGCATCAAATGGGCGGATTCGATGTAGAAAAAGCCCGGAAGGTTTTTCATCTGCCGGACGATTGCAAACCGATGGCGATGATGGCCGTCGGTTATCAGGCCGATGTGGATGTGCTTGATGACGATTTTAAGGACGCGGAATTAGGTCCACGTTCACGGGCAGCATTGAGCGAACAGTTTTATGCCGGGCAATGGGGCAGGGGAATCGAATGAGTTTTACTGATCGGTTTCATCGCTAGGTATTCCGCTCTCGTTGTTACGCAAGGCGGTTACAGTTTTATGTAATCGCTTCAAGCTGTCTTCAAGGTTCACTATGTCTTCCGGGGAATAATCATCAAATATTCGGTTAATGAATGACAGATGCTCGGGAAAACTATGTTGGTACACGTCTTCGCCAGCCGCAGTCAGTTTTACAATCTGACTGCGGCCATCCGTTTCCGAAGCCACCCGCTGCACCAGTCCTTTGTCCTCCAGGCGGCCGATGACGCCGGTTAAGGTTCCTTTGGTAATTAAGGTTTTTTCGCCCAGTTTCTTGAACGTCATGCCGTTGCTATCACCTAAAGTGATAATGATGTCGTATTGCGGCAGCGTCAGGTCCAGTGTGCAAACATGACTGGCGGCATAAGCTAAAAAAGCTTGGTGCGTTCGTAATAACTCACGCAATACACTTGGAAATGTCGAAGTAGAGTTCATTTTTTAATTTAATTGTTTTAATTAGTACCAAATAATAGCTTGGACCTAATTTAACCTCAATAGTTTTAATGATTAGTTAAAGCTTTCTCTCCAAAAAACAGGAAACGGATGGGTAGCGATAATTCAAACCATCGTCTTTAGCCGTGGTTTCATACGTCCGATCCTCTACGTATTTTCCGCAAAACCTGCCGGTCATCTACTAAATTGAACGGAACCGATAGATGATCAATTTTGCTGGTTAGTTAATGCAACATTTTGATAAATAACTATTATTTTTGATAGCCAGGTTGGAAACAAAAGTTGGAAAAGTTCAGGCGCTAAAAATAGTTCGCATTAGAACAAAATTAGTTCTAATAAGAACTAAATGTGCTAGAATTTAACCATACCTAGCGATTAGCTTGAATTTATAAATGGCAGCAGATCGTTACGTATCAATATCCTGCTTATCAACAATGAGGTTTATCCTAATGAATATATTCAAAAAGATCTTGGTTGCTTTTGTTATGGCTGCATCGTCATCAGCCGCTTTTGCGGTGGCGAATCCGTCGTATGATGATGTTAGATCGGCTATTGAAAATACGCTGGCTAAAGTAGAAGAAGCTAACACTGCTATAGACAGCGGAGTGAATAACGAAGCTGTTGTTGAGATGGTTACCGACGCTCGCCAGTTGCAAAAAGATATTGCTAATAATGTACTTGATGTAAAACGTAACCAAGCCAGCAATGTGTTAAAGCAGGCGCGTACGGCTCTGCAGAATAATGAGCGGCAATCGGCTAAAGAATCTTTAACTGACGCGCTAAACCGGTATAAGGAAATTAAACAGTTATACGCTTCTACTCACTAAGCGTTTAAAAAAGGGGGGATGTGCCGGTAGGCGAGTAACTCTACAAATTAAACCCTTACTCGGCGTTTCGAGTAAGGGTTTGTACTTTATGAGTACGCTATTTTGAATGAGAAGTTACGTGCTACAAGCTCCGCTTAACGAAGATTGATCAGTGCAATTAATTGGTCTTCGTCAACCGGCCGGGTTAAGCAGTAATCAAACCCGGCACTGAATGCTTCAGCTTTTTGACTGGGGACAGCAAAAGTGCTGATAGCGGCTGTCTTCAATGGATTGCGTCGTTTCCTTAGCGCTTTGATCATTTCCAGGCCCGACATGACAGGCATGCCAAGATCAATCAGCGCGAACTGATATTGGTTTTTGTCGATGAATTCCAGCGCTTCCGCACCGTCAGCAGCCGAATCGACAGTGTAACCGTTTAATTCAAGCATGTTGGCCAATATCAACCGGTTTATTTCACTATCATCGGCAATCAAAACCCGGTTTTCAACAGTTGCGGACTGGTGAGGGTTTTGGTCATCTATCGCCTGTTTTATTTGCATGATTGACGCCTTGTTTAATTGTGCTGTTCTATTGTGTTCCAGACATAACGCGCCTCTGAACCCAAGGTAATCGGGCCGGTAAGGCATGAGTTCGGCTATGTCGTCCAATCTGAGCGAACCGGCCAAGCCGCAGAGCATGGACCGGTCATTAGCGAGTCTGACAAATTGCGCTATGTCGGTCTTGGCCATGACTTGCGTCAAAGAGCCGTTGTTTTTGTTCATGGTGTCGAGCATGACGCCTTTGAAACCGGTATTTTTTAGCGAGTCTATTACGGCAAAATCCGGTTGGGTATCGGCGAACAATACGGCTATCAAGTTCAGTGTTCGCGATAGCGCGGCCAGTTTTTCGATAGTGCCTTGCCAGTCGCCACCGGGAAAAAAGCCGATTTTTATATAATCGACACCGGTTTCGGCCATCGCTTTGACTGCCTGGTAAACAATCTCCGGCTGCATTGGCAGGTCGCCAACGGTCGCGCTGATGGGACAGTTGCCGTTAACGGCAAGAACGATGCTCTTGACAAGATCGGTTTCCAGCGCGCCCAAAGCCCCTAAGGCCGGCTGTTTCAAATCGATAATATCAATATTAGCGGCTAATGCCAATAGCGCTTCTTCCAAACTGTTAACACTGGCGAGCATTCCGGTCATAAATTGATCCCGATATGATTTTCAATGGCGGTCATTAACCAGCTCCAGGCCTCGAGTTCGCGGCTTCCGGCAGTTTTTTCCAGGCCGATACGCAGATAATCGATTTCAGTTTGTATTTTTTCGATGGGAATCATATTTAAACGGCTCACTAAAATAGCCGCTTCCAATACCGAATATTGGGCGCGGTTAAAGCCTCTAAAAGGGGCATGATTGGCGGTGTGTACGGCTTTGCAAAACAATTGGGGGCGGGTTTCGTCGTCTTCAACGCGAACCAGTTCGACTTCGGTATGAGCCAATGCACAGTCAAGTATCTGTCCGCCGATTTTTTCCGCCGGTTTTAACGGCCAGTCGCGCCGCCCGGTCAGGCAACCGGCAAAGACCCGCACATCATCGCAGTAGTTGATGGTCGCGGTTTTGCTGTCCAGCAGATTATTCAGCGTGGTCGAAGGACGGAACGGCAGGATGATGAATTCTTCCGGTGTTTCAGCGGAGCTATGAACGCCCATCGGGGCAATATGCGCCACGCCCGAGCTGTTTTGAGTAATAACTATGGTTTCTTGAATCATTAGTAATTTCTCATCAATAACAGGTTAAGCAAAAAACTTAGAAAATTATCACCACGAAGACACGAAGGACGCGAAGAAATAAAACTTCGTGTCCTTCGTGTCTTCGTGGTGAATAAAAAATTTGTAATTGCCTGTTTGCCGGCGGCTCGTTTGATTTTGAACGCCGTTTGTGGGTAGTGAGAAGATGTGATCATTCGTGTTTTTTTAGTGTGGTTCCGGCCGGTTTAAAAGTATGCAGGTCGACGGTCGATTCTTCGCTGTCGGTTGCGCAGCCCCATTGTAGTGCTTGATCCTGGCTATAGCGTTTACCTAGCTGCCAGGCAATTTCAGCCCGGGCCAATTCGACGCCGAGATAAAAAGCATGGCCGCCGTCGGTTTCAACATGCAGTTTCGGGAACAGGTCGAACGGATCGGTGGCGCTGTGCAAGCCGTTGCGGTTGAAAATATGCACGCCCTCGGCGCTGATTTGAACGCGATAACTGGGGTCTTTGATTTGCGCGGCCAGCTCCTTGATTTCTTCCAAACTATAAGGAAATGGAGAAGGCTCATGCAGGGCCATTAGACCGGGATCGATATGCTTGGGCAGCATCTGATGCTCTTTTGCCGCAAACATGATGCGGCGGGCCAAGTCGGCTTCTTTGACGGCCCGGCAGGCATGTTTGCTGACTTGGGTCGCCAAGATGCTGTTGATGTTAAGCTCAGAGCAGATGCCCAGCAGCAACGCGTTCATGCCCATCGTATCGGCATGGGTCAGCTCGGTGATATTGCCGACACCGAGCATCATTTCAATGTCCGGATGGTTCTTCCTGACTTCATGGTAACGAACGATCGATTGCGTGAAGCCGAAATGCAGCGGGTCTAAAATCGGATCGACGATAAAGCTACGGTTTTTTGCTTGCATGGCTTCGATGGCGCGATCCAATGAAGCCAAATCTTCATGCTTTTCCGGGATTAAAATCGGCGTTGCGGCGACTTCATCGGCAATCCACAGCGTACTTTCGTGCAGGCTGAGCATGTAATCCGCTCCGGCTTTGCCGCCCCTGAGTAGGTCGTTCGCTTCAAGCGAATCGATGCTGACGGTAAAACCTTCCTGTTTCAACGCGCGGATAATATCTTCCATCTGCGGAAAATCGGTGCTCGGCAAACAGCCGATGTCGATCACGTCGGCGCCGTTATGTTTATAGTAATGTGCGCGCTTGAGCGCCTCTTCAACGCTGATATTCGGCGCATCGACGATTTCGGCAAAGATTTTGACGCTGTAGCGGTTTAAATCGATTTTATGCGCGGCTTGGCCGAAAAACATCGGCAAGTCCTTGAGTTCCTCCGGGCCGCGTTCGACAGGCAGGCCCAAGTTTTTGGATAAGGCTTCCAAATCGCCGCGGCAGCGTCCGGGCACCAGTATGCGGTCGGCGCCGAAGGTGTCGGTCAGGCGGCGGGCAATCATGTCCGCGGTCATCAGCGCGGCAACCTTAAGACCCAGTTCGTGCACGGTATAGGTGAATTCCGGCTGCATTTTTTCCAGAATGCCATGCAGCTGTTTTTCTGCCAGCCTGCCGGTAAGAAAGAGGATATGTTCGCTCATGTCAGGGATTGTAACCGTTTTGTAACATGGCTAACCAGTTCATCGACACTTTCGACCACACTGGTGTATTCAAAAGTGCGCAATTTGGCCGTGCCTTCCAGATCGATTTTACGCGGATACACCATGACTTTTCCTCCAGGGGCGGTGGTTTCCATTTCCGGCGCTATGTCGCAAGGGTAAACAATGCTCGGAACCCTGCATTTTCCGGCCTGGGAATAAAGATTAGTCACCAGCGAGTCGGCAATGCCCAACACGCATTTTGCGACCGTATTGGACGTGGTCGGTGCCATCACAAAAGTATGGTAATAACCTTTGTAAAAATGTCCGACCGGCGGCGCGGAAGCGGCTTTGTCGCGGTAGACCGGCATTTTTTTGCGGACGTCATCGAGACTAATGCCATACATTTTTAACACTTCTTCACCGGCCTGACTTAAATACAGGTCGACATTATCCAGGGTCAGCAGGAAGTCCAGGCATTCTTGTATATAATGACCGGAGCCGGTGATGGCCCAGGCTAATCGTGGCTTATCCATTCAATTTAGTTAGAGTCGAAAACATGTGGCCATTATACATGATTCGATATGCCGATTTCGTACACAGGAGTTTTTAAGGAATGTTCAGTCAGTTCAATCGCCACGGTGCGGGTAACACACAAAATAAACCGCTGATTATGGGGATTTTAAATGTAACGCCGGATAGTTTCTCCGACGGCGGTAAATACTCAGGTCTTGAGGCGGCCGTGCGGCAAGTTGAGCTGATGCTATCCGAAGGTGTTGATATTATTGACATAGGCGGCGAATCGACCCGTCCCGGATCCGATCCGGTTGCGGCTGATGAGCAAATTCGGCGGGTTGTTCCGGTTATTGCAGCGATCAGGCAGCAATTATCCAGCGATATTTTAATCAGCATCGATACGACTTTAAGCGAGGTCGCCAAAGCGGCGCTGGATGCCGGGGCTGATATTATCAATGATGTTTCAGGGGGTAGGGCGGACCCGGCAATCTTAACGCTGGCTGCGGAAACTGGCGTGCCGATTATTTTGATGCATAGTCAGGGAACGCCAAAAACAATGCAGGATAATCCGCATTATCAAGATGTTGTGCAGGAAGTGCTTGATGCTCTGAATGAAAGTATTAACGCCGCATTAAACGCGGGAGTTAAAAAAGAAGCGATCGCAATTGATCCGGGCATCGGTTTCGGCAAACGCAAGCAGGATAATCTGGATTTACTGGCTCATCTTGATGCATTGGTGGCAACGGGTTTTCCGGTGCTGTTAGGAACCAGCCGTAAGCGTTTTATGGGCACGATTTGCGATGTAACCGAGCCTTCGGGATTGGTTACGGCCACCGCAGTGACTACAGCTTTAGGTGTGATGGCGGGCGTACAGATGTTTCGAGTGCATGATGTTAAGGAAAACCGGCAGGCAGCCGATGTGGCTTGGGCGATTAAACGGAGTCGGTAGGGGACTTTTATTTACCACGAAGGACTGCATCCATGCCGTCCTTCGTGGTGAGTTATTATTTAGTATAGGTACTTTGGCTATTTTTACTTGCACTATCCGGTGCATGAACTTCGGATGGAGCACGATAATCGCCCTCAGATAAATAGGTAAGAAACATCGGTAGTAACACAAGAATGGATAAAACCAGCGCCACGCCGCCGATGAATAACAATAGCGTTTTAATATTGCCTACAACATCCTCTGCGAGATTGTCTGAATCGGTTGAAGACTGGGGCTGGTTGGTTTTGTTGTCGCGTTCGTCTTGGATTGGCATGATGATCTCCCGTTAACTGATTGAAAGAAAAATGAAATCCACCAGATATTTGAGGCTGGCATCCATCATGCTAATCGCATCATGAATTTGTCGCAACCCTTAACATCTTTAAAAAGCAATAAATTAGTCAATGTAAACGATGCTTTTTACCTCGCCCCTCCCTAGGCTTTTAGAAATTTAAAATTCAAATATATGAATAAAGATAATTTTTTAAGATTTATAATTGCCGCCCCCAAAGGTCTCAGCTATATCAACAGAAGGGCATTTGAAGCAATGGGAGAAAAAACAGGCTTTCAGCGCTTGTTGGCTAAGCCCCTGAATCGTAAAGTGCTT
>CAZJOY010000184.1:0-8682 GCA_964547705.1 uncultured Methylobacter sp.
CCCCGCGCGGCGGCGGTTCCTGTGAAGCACTGGAACTGGCGATTGAACAATGGCCGATCAAAGCCTGCCGGACGATTTCCAATTACAACAACCCGCTCGGTTCCTGCATGTCGGACGAACGGAAGCAAGCCCTGGTCGCATTGCTGGAAAAGCACGGCATTCCGCTGGTCGAGGACGATGTCTATGGCGATTTGGGCTTCGGTTTGAAGCGGCCATCGGTCGCCAAAGCCTGGAGCCAGCAGGGCGAGGTGCTGTATTGCTCGTCCTTTGCCAAAACCTTGTCGCCGGGCTTGCGCGTCGGCTGGCTGGTTCCCGGACGACACATGAAAAAAGTCGAAAACCTCAAATACATGCTGCACCAGGCCACGCCGACCTTAAATCAACTAATCGTTGCGCATTTGCTGGAGCAGGGCGGTTATGACCGTTACCTGCGCCAAGTCCGGCAGGAATATGCGCAAAGCGTGACGCGCATGGTCAAGGCCGTAAGCCAGTCTTTTCCCGAAGGCACCAAAGTGACCCAGCCGGAAGGCGGTTTCGCGTTGTGGGTCGAATTGCCGGAACATGTCGATGCGATGGAGTTGCATCGGCAAGCGAGTCTGGAAGGCATCATTATCGCGCCGGGGCCGCTGTTTTCGGCTACGCAAAAGAAATACGGCAACTTTATAAGGCTTAGTTGTGCTGTGCCGTGGAACGATAGGCTGGAACGGGCATTGAAAAAACTGGGGGATATGGCTGGGGAATTGATGGCGGGGTTAAACAATTAGCAAGACTGGGGCTAGCTCAGTCTGCATAACCATTACACCATAACTCATATTCGCTAATATCAATATCATCGTTCCAACTCACCGCATAACCACCTTGCTCGACTTTAACGCTTTTAAAAAAAGCGGCATTTTTTAACGCGGCAAACATGGTTTTGTTTAATAGCGGATTTACATCGTAGCGACGCTTTTCGTGAGTCGTAAATTCAACTAATAATTGGTAATCGTCCATTGGCTGGACAGCGAGAATTTTAGGATAATTCATGATAATTACTCCAGCGGCGGCAGTTTATGGAATTGTTGTTTCGTCCACATGACCATCAATTCGGTTTGGTAGCGTGTCGCCCATTCAACAACCATCTGCTATTGTTCGCATAACTTGCAGAAGTCTTGCCCGTTATACAAATCAACGCATATTAATGATTGTCTGTTTAATCTGAGCAGTTAGAGCAGACACCTCACCAGATAAATGTTTATAGTCCTCAGTGATTTGCTCTTGGCTTTTATTTGAAAGAAAAAAGAGTTTGTCTGCTGCTTGACGAATCAATTCAACCAAAGCCGAACCAGATTCAAGTCTATTTGCATTTATCCACCGATCAATAGCTCCACTTGAAAGGCCGAACAGTTCCTCTTGCCAGCCGCCTCTATTAACAACGATAAGAATTTCGCGTTGCGCAGCAATACGGTTGTTAAATTCGCTCATAGTGCATCTCTCCAGTCGGCGATAGATTTTTCATCCAATCAAGAATAATTGGGGCCGAGGACTTCGCGGTATTGACCTCCGCTTCTGATATAGAGGAGCCATACCCTCTAGTTGATAATATTCGAGCACGAGCGAACACATCAAAGACTTCGTTGGTGATTGGCAATTTTCGGTCTATAAGCAATGGAGACTTCCTTGAGAATATTGGCTGACCGGCACCGAATGAATAACAAGTGGCGAAATTCCTTGTAGCAAGAAACATGCAAGAAAGATGAAATACCATGCTGTTGCTGGATTGCATCAGAGAATGATAGGACTCCGAAAACAGTTTGTGAAACTTCATGCAATCTTCCGAAATCCGCGTGTATTTTGATGGAGCACCTAAATCCAGAAGAAAGTCTGAACCATCTGAGGAAAATATTAGTCGAGATTCTAAATGCAAATGCCATGCAAAGGGGTTTCCCTCGTGCCATAGTTGACGTATACGTTCATAGGTATATATCGAGAACTTCTTCGGATCAATCTCAGGATTGGGCCTAGAAAGGCAGGCGAGAAGATCGATATCTGATGCTGGGTCGGTTTCCCCCCGGCATAATGAACCAAAAGCATAAAAATGGGTGCTCATCGCCGACTAAACCTCTTGACCAGCAAAGCAGTTAACAGTGCAATTGAGACAAACCTTATTCCCGTGATGAAGGAAAGTACCCCTACTGTAAAATTATGCGAGGACTCCAATGGTATGCCCAAAAATAAAGCAGGTGCAATGTGAAGACTACTCCAGTAGAAGCCGATGTTCAGTGGGCTACCATTCATATTCGTATCGTAGGCGGCAATTAAGATGATAGTAAAGATTATCGAGCGCAGCAATTTCAATATACTTTCGCCATTTCCCCAAACGAAGTCAAGTATCCAGAATTCTGCCCACTTTACAAATTGAACTATGCCATTTAGTAAGCCCGGATACTTTTCTTTATAGTATCTTTCCCCGGATCGCCAGGACTTGTACAAATAGATTGATGTCGCCTCGAGTTCGAGTGATATTGCTTTGTTTACAGCTTTGGCATCTCCAATCTGTTGGTAGTTCATCCTCAGGGATCGAGCAAAACGCATTCTGAGATTTTCTTCCCTCGGGGCCTCGCTCAGTATGTCGTCGTCTAGCTGGCTACGCTCGAAAGTTGCAAAGTCAAACTTACATCCTCTAAAAGTAGTTTGATGAAAATTAGATCCAAGAAATCTGCAACCAGTGAAGTCACATGTATCAAATACGCAGTTGTTAAAATAGCAGTTGTCGAAAATACAGTGAATGAAGGAAACATTCTTGAACGTTATTTTCTTCTTGGAGTTTAATCTAACGAACACCTTGAATCTGAATTTATCTGGTTGGTCTGAAACATTGTCGGGGACAAAGAAATCGGTGATTAACTCCCTGTTCCCTTTTTGCAGGATTCCATCTAAGAGTTGATCAGGTGTAGATGCTTGCGCTACCACGGATTCATTGTCATTAGTAAGGTCGTCAGTTTTATCGTTCATTAGTGATGCGCCTTTGATGTAGCTTATTTTTCGATTTTAGCAAAAAATTGAATACTGCTCTTCTAAATGTGACATCGGTTGATACTCCCAATAGCCAAGTAGATTGAGCAACGCTTTCTGCCCAACATTACAGGATGAAACGGAAAATCATGTGTGCAACGTGTCTTACATCGTTCAACTCCTTGCTCTCCAATCTCATGATTTTCTTGCATCAAGTGGCGCGTAGTGCGTCATAGTGTAGACCGTCAAATTTATCTATTTCCTAATAAACATCACACCATCAAGATAATCCTGAAACACCGCATCGTAAGTCACAATACATAGCTTCTCGTACTTGGCTTGGGCAATCAACAATCGATCGAACGGGTCTTTATGACGATCGCCCAGTTCGAGAACGGTTTGGGCATGGTAAGGCGTGATATTCAGCCATTGAAAACCTTGCTCCTCAATATCTTCGGCGATCTGTTCCGAAGGCAGAGGCATTTTCCCCAAACCGTTTTTGATCGCCATTTCCCAGACCGTAACCGAACTGACCAATGCGCCTTCAGCCTGAATCCGCTCGATGATCGGGCGGTCCTTGATTTCGCCCATCAGCCAGTCGTAAACAATACAGGTATCAAGCAGCAGGCGCATCGTTGCTATCGGTGAATAATTGTTCTACTTCGGCGTTGGTCTCGGCGGAATTCCAGTCCGCCGCATAAGCGGCCCGGCCTTTCCAGGCGCCGGGGGGGGCGACTTTGTTGGCCGTATATTTAACAAGTTTGGCGACGGGGACGCCGTTACGGGCGATTACGACTTCCTCGTCTCTCTCGGCGGCAACGATCAAGCTGGACAAGTTGTTTTTGGCTTCGAGTATGTTGACTTGCATAGAGGATACCTGAGCTAAGTTGGCTAATGTTAGCCAACTTAATCAGCTTGGCCTTTATTGTCAAGAGAAAGCCTTTTCAATAAGGAGTGACTCATTAAAGACAAATCGAGGGTGCTCATATTGGCTGAATCGCCGTGCAACACCGAACCGAATTCCCGCACGTTGTTAATGGGATGCCGAGGAGTGTTCAGAGTATTTCCGGTGGTACCGGAAACTGCCCTGTGTGGCATCGCAATACCTCCGCCTCGTGCGTTGTGCGAAGGTGCAAGTGTGTCAAAGCCCTCCACCTGATCTCTTGCGTTAAGAAACTACGAAAGCTGTTATGACAAGGAATTTGACAGCAGAGTAGACACCCCTAACGCGTCGCGCAAAAACCGAAATCCCGGCTTTGTCCTGCGGCAACCGATTTATTCCATTTCACTCCCGACGCTGACAAGATTGTGCCGTTTTGGCTATAGACGGCGTCCCATAAAGAATTCACTTTGCCTTCTATGGCTATGCTGACTTGCCAAACCTGCTCTTTGGCTGCGGTGTTTTCGACTGTCACATTCGCGCAATAACCGCTTGTCCAATCCTTCGTTATCGATAATCGGGTCACTAAACTCGTCGGTTGGGTGTCAGCCTCATCGCTGTCCGTTGTCGATGAGCAACCGGCATCGACCGGATAATCGACCTTGCCGTCGCTATCGTTATTCCGCCCATCGTTGCAGACAGCGGGCAGTCTATTAAGCGGCAAAGCGCCATCGGCATAATAGCGTTTAATGGCATGGCGTAGAAAACCGCCGTCATCATCGGCATTTAACGCGACGCGATCATTCAAGCGATCGGTATGATTGTACTGGCGGTTATCGATGGGCTCGGGGTTAGTCATGCCATCATTGCGGGCATCGAAATATTCGGTCTGTCCTTTCTGTCCAGAACCAAATAAAAAAGCAACGACTCCGGCATCGCGAAATTGTTGAAGATGACTGGTATCGCCGCGATCGAGCAACGGTTGCAGTAAATATTCCGGACGGTTGTCTTGGTAATGGCCGACCGTGTTGTTGCTGCTTCGGTATAAGGTATTACCCTGCGGTATCTGCCAGATAATGACGTCCTGTTTCAGTTCATTGGACAGGCTGACAATGAACTGGCGAAAACGGTCAAAATCTTCCTGTTGCCACCAGTGTTTAGCTTTGCCTTGTGTTTGGTAATAACCCGAATCGCGGTCGGAAAACCCGGTAAACATGACGTCGAACGGTGCTTTCAAGACCTGGTAAAATTTAGCCGTCGCTAAGGCCAGCTCGTCCGGATCGCCTTGATTCAAGATTAAATCGGTACGTGTCGCCCATGTCGATGCATGCCATCCCAAAATCACTTTGGGGGCATACCGGTCGCGAAGAGCAACTATCAACTGGGTAAAACCGCGGGCGTTGTTTTCATAGCCGGCCGCTTGAGGAAGGCCGGATGAGGCAACTGCAACAGGCGTGAATGCGGGATCGCTATTATTCCATTGAATATTGGCGAACAAATCGGGTTCCAGCTGAACGATAACCGGGTGGCCAAATACCGCAATGCGCTGCATTAAGAAAATCCAGTTTTCAAAATAGATTTTCATCGTTGCAGGGACCTGCAAATTTTGTAAAGGAGGCTCTTCGCCGGGATTAGGTTCGGCATGGACGATTTCGTAGTAGCTGAGCACCGGAACCAGTCCGGCTTCACGGCTTTCGTTTAGCCATCGATCGACAAATGAGCCGTCAGGAGAATTCCAATGCCGCCAATCATCGGCGCCCAGGCCGCCGGTAAGGTAACGATAACGATAGCCGACCGGCATATCGGTTAATCTGTCGATTGCACCGGTTGGGTTATCGAAACCGAATGAAAGCACATTGGGAGTGTTGCCTTCCATCGGCAGGGCGAACGCCTGCGATATTGCCAAGGTCATAGATAGAATTGCAGCGGACTGCGGAAAACATCTTGAAGAAGAGCGTTTCATAATGGCTGTTATTTCCGTTGCGTTGATGAAAGTATGGCTGGTTTTGTGAATCGCTACGTAGATAGAGTGAATATTAACCTATGCCATTCTGGGAAAACACCATGCCGCAATTCCATACAAAACAACCGCCAGAAAAATCAATACGGTAAAGCCGAACTGCATCGCAATCAATGTCGCCAGTATTGCGCTGATTACCGAGGCGCAGCCGTTAATGCCCCAGGCCCAGGGTATCAATGCCGGGGTTGTTCGGCTGATTTTAGCCAGCGCCATTGGAAACGGCATACCCATGCAAAAACCCAGAGGCGCGATCAATACTATCGAAAACAGGTAGCGGCTCAAACTACCCGTCTTCAGCAAAAAGTCGGCGATAGTTTCAAAACCCAAACCATAGTTGATGCTAAGCACAGCAATGATCAATATTGGCAGCATAAACGCCGATTTTTCTGTGCTGGACGATAGCTTGGTCGAAAAATAGCTGCCGGCACCGGCAGTTAATAAAAATGCACTCAACACGACGGTAATCGCATAAAGCGGATGATGCAGAATCAGGATGAATTTCTGGATGAACGCGATTTCGATGAACAAAAAAGCCAGGCCCAGGCAGAAAAAATACACCAACAGAGGCAGATGATTTCCTGAGTTCGGCTCGATGCCGAGCTTATTTTTCCAAAGCCGTAACGGTAATGCTATCAATAGCAGGCTGGCCAGTATCGCTTGCACTAAGGCGGCGATTAACAATAGGTAGCCGCTTTCCAGTAAAAAGCTGCCGCCAGTCCCCATTAACGACAAGATTTCCGGCAAGGTTCGCCATTTAAAAAAATGAAACAGGTACGGTTTGTCGTCTGTTGCCGGTTCGATATTGAATTTATAAGCATCGATAAATGCCTGACTTTGATTGCTGAATAAAGCCACTGCGGCCTGATACAGGTATGGTTGCTGCTGGACATTAAAACGATTGGCTTCCTGCCCCGTTATGCCGGGATAGTAAACCAGGTCAAAGCTGCGTTCGTTGCAGAATTGTTTTAAGCGGCTGATCTCATCGGCGGATATAAGGCCGTTTTTTATCATTAAAGTGCTGGTTTGCCAGCCGCGAATCATGATGACCTGCTGCTCGGGCTGGCTGATGTCGGCTATTTTCAGCGCACTGATAACGGTAGCCAACAGTTTGGCTTCGTCGCGCGGCGGAATTTTAATCCAGCGGGTAATGCCCAGATAACCGTCCGGGCTGACATGGCGTAGATATTCCAGTATCGCTTGTTCGGTATAAAGGTAATTTTCGGCCATTGAATAAAGCCCGGCCGCCGATGCGCCGAACGCATCCAGCAATGAAAGGTTGACAAGGTCATAGGTTTTATCGGTTGCGGCAAGATAGCCGCGGGCTTCATCAACATGAACATCAACATGAGAGCCTGAATAAAGATAACCGGCAAAATCGGCATATTTTCGCTGAACCAGATCGATGATTTGCGGGTTCAGTTCAACCGCATCAATATGCTTAACAGCATGAAAGTTTGCCTGCAACACATCGCTGCCGGTTCCTGCCCCGAGAATCAGGATGTCGGTCAATTGTTTCAGGTGATAGGGCAGGGCCGACGTGGTTTGATCCAGGTAAGCCAGCGTTTCCGGATTGTCGTTATAACGGGTGATTATGGTCATATTGTCCGCGTCGGTAAACACTGCTAACTGCTCCGGCGGTTCTGTCGCGGCATTAAGGCTTAGGCCGGGCGCATGGCGTAGCGGAGTCATCTGGCTTTTAACTATGTCGATCAAGCCCAGCGGGCTGGAATAGCGGTCGATGATTTGGGTTCCGGGCATTTGCAGTAATTGGTTCAGGCTTTTATACGGCGAAACTTTCAGTGCTATCGAAGCCGATGGCGTGATTATCGCCATTAATCCGATGACCACTGACAGCATGGCCCAATGTTTCGAGCCTCGGAAGTCATGACTCGACACCAGCAGCGTCGCGACGACTCCCGCTAACATCAACACCATCAATATTTTTTCGGGGAATAGGATGAACAGCAGCAAAATAATGCCGATACTGCCAATGCCGGCACCGGACAAATCGGCCGCATAAATCGACGATACCCGGTCTTTATAGTGGTAAAGCGACAAGCCGACGACATTGGCCGCGAAAAAGAAAGGCAACGTCAGAATCAGGTAAATACTGCATAAATTCAGCAATTGCATCGGCGTCCATAACATTTCCGCCGGATTAAAGGGGATGTATTGGGCCAGCAAAAAACACATCGGGGCTGAGCAGCTGAACAGCAGCATATTGGCCATAATCCAGGGCGGGAACAGTTTTATCAGCCGGTCGCGGTTCAGTGCCAGGAACACACCGCTGATGCCATAACCCAACAGCGCCAGGCTGATCATCATATAAGCGAAATGATGCCATTGAATAATCGAAAACAAGCGCATCAATAACACTTCATAGGCCAGCGCGGATGCCGAAATAATCGCGATGGCGGCCAACAGCGATAAGCGTGGTTTCATTATTTCTCCTTTAATGATAGAAAAATCATTTCGTCCACGAAAAGCACGAAAAGCACGAAAATTTTCAAAGCGATATAAAAGTATAAATTGTTATCCATAGTGAGACGGGATAATTCAATGCAACAAACTGATTTGCTTCATGTTGCTTAGGATTTTGGTTAAAAATAACTTTCCGAAATAACAGTCTTCTAGCATCAAGCCGTTCGTGCTGACCCTTCGACTACACTCAGGACTAAAGGCTTTGTCGAAGCATGATCGGCTTGACACGCTAGGCCAAAACTTTTCCGTTCACCCTTCGACAAGCTCAGGGCGAACGGAAAAATTTTATCCGATCCATATCGGGAAA
>CAZJOY010000185.1:0-8633 GCA_964547705.1 uncultured Methylobacter sp.
AATTTACCCGACTGGCATGTCTCGCTGCCGTTTTTTAAAACCTACACTTGTAAGCTATTGCCCCCCCCTATGACACGTCTAGCCTACTGCCAATATCTGTTGGTCAGCCAAATCAACTACACACTGACTCACTTTGCCGACCACTGCGAAACCTTCAGCCATGACGCCATCAACCGCTACCTGCGTGGCGAAAGGATCACGCCACGCGTGGTGTGGGACAACGTACAAGTGGATGTCGTGCCGACACCTTCGGGCTACCTGATCTTCGACGACACGGTGCTGGACAAGGACTACTCGCACAAGATCGAGTTGGTACGGCGCCAGTGGAGCGGCAACGAAAAAGCCGTCGTCAAAGGTATCGGTGCAGTCACTTGCGTTTACGTTAACCCCGAGTCCGACCAGTTCTGGCTCATCGACTTCCGCCTGTACGACCCTGACGGCGACGGCAAGACCAAGCTGGACCATGCGCGGGAGATGCTCGCCAACGTCGTCCACCACAAGCGACTGCCCTTCCACGCCGTACTGATGGACACGTGGTATGCCACCAAGGAAGCCCTGCTGTTCATCGAATCCCTCGACAAGGTGTACTATTGCCCCCTGAAGAACAACCGGTTAGTGGACGATTCCGCAGGCGAGCGGACTTACCGGCATGTGGACTCGCTGGAGTGGGAGTCTGCTGAGCGCAAACGGGGGAAGACGGTCAAGATCAAGGGCTTCCTCAAGGATCACAAGGTGCGTCTGTTCCGGGTTGAGGTGTCCACCCACCGCACGGACTGGGTCGTGACTAACGACCTTTCTCAGGATTCCGCTGAGGCGACACGGCTTGCGTGTGGCTTCCGCTGGAAGATCGAGCAGGTGCACCGCGAAGGCAAGCAATTGACCGGCCTGGAACGCTGCCAATGCCGCAAGGCACGCTCCAGCGCAATCACATCGGCTGCGCCTTCCTGGTTTGGATCGGCTAAAACACTTGGCGGCACAGACCGGACGGACCATCTATCAACTTAAGCAGGGCTTGCTGGATGACTACCTCATTCAACAACTGAGAAAGCCATCGCTTGAAATGGTTCTTGCGTAAGTCCTAAAACACAATAATCAAAAGATTGAGCGCAAATATTCGAATTTCAGAACTTGGATTAGGCGTGGCTCAGAAGAAAAGATATAAGCTTCTCAAGGTTGGAAGCCCTAAATGATGAGTCATCTAGCTAAACAAAGTCGAATTTGGCTTGAAAATTCATGCTAAATTACAAGTTTAATCCACTATCAAGTTCGCATGTCGCGAATAAGGTTGTAGTCAGGCAGAAGCAGCTTGGACAGGAATATAGCTAGCTGAACGTTGAACTTGGTTTTTTTCATTAAAATAAACCAGAACAGGTTTATGATTTTCAGCTTCTATTGAATCTAATATTGCAAATGCGCAAACAATAATTAGATCGCCAGGGCATGCAAGACGGGCAGCCGCACCATTAACTGAAAACAATCCTGACCCTTCTTCTGCGCGTATAGCATAGGTTGTGAAACGAGCGCCATTGTTGATATTATAAATTTGTATCTGTTCATATTCCTTAATGCCAGATAAATCAAGAATATTGCCGTCAATCGCACAAGAGCCCTCATAACCCAGTTCTGAATGAGTTACAGTAGCTCTATGTAATTTCGCTTTAAGCATCGTAATTTGCATATTAAAACTATCTAAATACCCTTGAGAACCGCATATTATCCATTAATTAGAATAATGTATCAACTTTTAGCATATTTAAAGTGGTACAAATCCTGCTGTTGCTTACTTGGAAAAATAAATGTTGTCGATCAGTCGTGTCTTGCCAAGCCTTGCAGCGGTTAATAAGACCAACTCCATATCGTCAATGCTTGCTCTTTTTAAGTCACTTGCCCTGCATATGCTGAAATAGTCCGGATGAAAGCCAGATTCTAGCAAAAACAGCAACGCTTTGTGTTCGATTTCTTCGTAAGATTGTTGTCCCTTTAAAATAGCGTCACGCGCAACACATAAGGATTTGTACAGTTTTGCCGCAACTGTTTTTTCCTCAGGAGTTAAGTAGCCGTTTCTAGAACTCATCGCCAAACCATTTGTTTCCCGAACAGTTTCTACACCGATTATTTCAACGGGAATATTCAGGTCTTTGACCATTGTTCGTATTATTGTCAACTGCTGAAAATCTTTTAAACCAAATAAGGCAATGTCCGGCTGCACCATATTGAACAGCTTGCAGACAACAGTGCTAACACCATTAAAGTGCCCAGGTCTAGACGCGCCGCAATACCATTCAGATAAATCGGTTACCGATACAACCGTTTTAGCATCCTGCGTATAAACTTCTGAAACCGCGGGCAGAAACAATAAATCTGCACCAAAAACATTAAGTTTTTCTTGGTCTTCATGCTCGGTACGGGGATAGGTCTCAAAATCTTCGCCAGCGCCAAATTGGGTAGGATTTACAAAAATACTGACAACCACTCGATTCGCTTTTTCTTTGGCGCTATTTACCAGGGCTATATGTCCAGCGTGCAAGTTACCCATTGTTGGCACCAATGCAACGCTCTGTCTCGCAGAGCGCCATTCTCTAAGGGTATCGCGCAATTCCAATACTGTGTTAACTATCTGCATAAGTCTTAAAAGCTATGTGCGGCGGTTGGAAACAGAGATTGTTTAACCGCTTGATGATAGGTATTGATAGCCTCTTCTATATTACTTGCGTCACTCATGAAGTCTCTGGAAAAACGCGGGCGCTTGATCGTGCCAATATTAAGCATGTCATAAAGCACCAGCACTTGTCCATCGCAGTCTGCGCCGGCACCGATACCTATGACGGGGATTGTTAATTGCAAACTGATTTCTTTAGCCAAAGTTGCAGGAACACATTCCAATACCAGCAGACTGGCGCCTGCTTGTTGCAATCTATGAGCATCGGCTAGTATTTTTTCGGCAGCTGCCTGTTCCTTGCCTTGAACCTTATAGCTGCCTAACTGGTTGACCGATTGCGGCAACAAGCCCAGATGCCCGCATACAGGAATGCCTTGGTCAACAAGAAGGCTAACACATTCAATTCTCGGACCTTCCAGCTTAACCATTTGTGCACCGCCAGTCTGCATTAACTTGGCGGCATTTTTGGCGGCAATAATAGGTGAGGCATAGCTCATAAACGGCAAATCTGCGATGATAAAGGCTCGTTGACGAGCATTGCTAACACATCGGGTGTGATAAGCCATATCTCTGATAGTGACAGGCAATGTTGTACTATGCCCTTGAATAACCATGCCTAGAGAGTCTCCCACCAGTATCATATCGATTCCTACCTTATCGATTAGAGAACTAAAGCTGGCGTCATAAGCAGTTAAGCAAGAGATTTTCTCTCCGCGTTGTTTCATGGCAGCTAGGTCAGTGATTGATAATGGCTTAAGCGTGGCTGCAGAAAGATATTGATTCATTTTTTCTCGGAGGAGTAACGGATTAACTGAGCTAAGATTCAATCTAGCCGTTTCAATTCATTCATTGGGCATTGAGCAAGTAAATTTGCAATATTGCCTTTGCCAGGAACCATCAACTGAGGAGCGATTTCAAATAAAGGGTACAAGACAAAAGCTCGCTCAGCCAAGCCCGGATGCGGCACGATTAAATCAGGTAAATTAATTAGCTGATCATCATAAATTAACATATCCAAATCTAGCGTCCTTGCGCCCCAGCGCTCGGATTTTCTGACCCGACCGTGATCGTTTTCGATGCGTTGTAGGCAATGCAGTAAGTCAATAGGTGGCAAGCGGGTTGCGACACACATGACTGCATTAACATAATCAGGCTGATCCTGTGGTCCCATAGGTGAGCTATGGTACAAACTGGAAAATGCAGATTCTTTGATTCCTGGGGTCTGCATTATTGCAGTGCGCGCTGATCTTATCTGTTTAGCAGGATTTGCAAGATTGCTACCTAAACCTATATAAGCAGTTATCAAGTCAGTTTCAGAGTTTTCCATAATTGATTTTGAACCGTTATACCTTAAGGCTCTGTTTTCGGAGAGTTATCTTTAGCTTTTCTATGATAACTTCTTTTGCGTCCCGACTTGTTATTCTGAGCGCGGCGCGAAGGCTGAGTCATTTTTCTTTGTTCATTTTCACTAGCATTCTGATATTTCGTCCACCATTCAACCAGTTCGGGGTCGGCTCCTCCTGTCTCAGCACGTAATGCCAGAAAATCATAACCTGCTCTAAAGCGAGGATGACTAATCAAGCGACTGGGTTTCGATCCAATACGCGCATTAAATTTGGGCTGCATACTCCAAACCTCACGCATAGCCATACTGATATGGCGTGGAAGAGCGGTGCTTCTAATTTGTCTGGCAATAATTTCATTGGCCGCATCCTGATAGGCAATAAATTCAACTTCGCCTTGCACCATTTTTTCTTTGACCAGTATCCGCACAGGCTCCCACAAAAAAGCCGCTAATAAAAAGTAAGCTGTAACGGTTTTGCCCTCTGCTATCCTGTTATCCGAATTCTCCAGCGCTTTAATCAATAGTAATCGGGGGAAACTGTCTTCTTCAACGGCTAAACTATTTTCCGTAGAGGGAAACAACACTTGAAAAAGCCCATAATGCCTGAGCATCTCAAAAGTCTGCAATGCATAGCCGGATAAAAAAAGTTTTAGCGCTTCGTCATAAAGCCTGGCTGACGGTATGCTAGCCAGTAGCTGAACGTCATTATGCATTGCTTTCTCACATTCAGGATCAAGTTTGAAACCGAGCTTAACGGCAAAGCGCACTGCTCTCAGCATACGTACAGGATCTTCACGAAAACGCGTTTCCGGATCGCCGATAAGCCTGAGCGTTCCGGTTTTATGATCAGCCATGCCACCGACATAATCCACTACCGAAAAATCCTTAATATTATAATAGAGCGCATTAACGGTAAAATCCCTCCGCCAAACATCTTCTTCAATCGTACCGTAAACATTGTCTCGTAATAGTCGACCTTCCTTGTTGAGTACTTGTTTATCGTTTTGCTCTTCTCCGGCACCTCGAAAAGTTGCGACTTCAATAATTTCTCGACCGAAATGCACGTGAGCTAGACGAAACCTGCGACCAATTAAGCGACAATTACGGAATACTTTTCTGACTTGATCGGGATCGGCATTGGTGACGACGTCAAAATCTTTGGGTTCCCGTCCCAGCAGTAAATCACGTACACAGCCACCAACAAGATATGCGTCGAACCCCTCTTTTTGCAAGCGATACAAAACCTTCAGTGCATGCTCACTAATCTGGGATCGTGAAATATTATGTTCCGCGCGTGAGTATATTTTGACTCGTGCGTCGACCGGTTCAGCTTCGTTTCTTGCTGATCTAATAATCTTTTTAAAGAAGTTTAAAATAGCCTTTACACCTTATTTATTTTTCTAATTTTTCTAATTATATCATTGGTAGTGAATTCTAACCCAATCCGCAAGTTTCTTTTACATTCCCCTTTTGAATGGAGTAGAATCATCACTCTGATTTTTTCGAGCAATTTTAATTACATCACGTTGCGGATACCAGATAAAAGATCAGATAACCATTTTTTAAACATTCGCACAAACATTAGCGTGCTTGACTGGAATTTGTTATGTTCAAAAAGATTCTTAATAGCTTAATTGACCAACCCTTGTTAACCAGCCTTTTTGCAACAGATTTTTTCATTCTTCTGTTTCATAGGCCGCCATTCTTCTTTTCTCTGATAATGCTGGGAGCGCTAATGGCGATGTGCATGTATTTTGGTCAAAAACTAGCCTTATTTAAAATTTAATTGCTAGGATTAACAAGAAGTACGCAGCAAAAACCAGGTAACAGCCCCATTTCTAAACCTGGTTTTTTACGTCGTATAGCAGCAGCTCTTTACGACTTCCTGTTATTGATTGGCCTTTTATTTGTCGCAACTGCGCTGCTGCTTCCTTTAAACGGAGGCCGGGCTTTCACTGCTCAACAATTCTTTTTCCCTCTCTATTTACTGCTGGTCAGCTTCTTCTTTTACGCCTGGTTTTGGACGCATGGCGGACAAACATTGGGACTTCGTGCCTGGAAAATAAAAGTACTCACACTGGACATGAGCCCTATTAGCTGGAAACAGGCTTTACTTCGTTTTATGGCAGCCATACTATCATGGAGCTTTTGTGGGCTGGGCATTTTGTGGATTCTTATTGATAAAAATCAGCGTAGTTGGCACGATCATTTATCTAAAACCGCCATTTTTTTTGACGGCCATGACAAATAGTCAATAAGTTATTGTAAAATAACATATTATACATCTTCCAAACTCTTAAAGTAGAGATGTCATCATGAATTGGTTTGCTAACCTATTTTCCTCACGTTCCAAACACTCTCCTTCGAAAAAGAACACAAGCGTTTCTCCTGTTGCCAGTGTAAATGATCAGCTTGCCTGTTCGGAGCCTGTTTCTACTGAATATAAAAAATTATCGCTGACAGCTCTAAAAAAACTGGCCCCGCTTCGCGATATGGATGACGCCTATGTTGAGCAACTGGCTCATGCTACATTAAATTATGCTCAGGGTTCTGTGATTTTTAGATTGGGCCAAAAAACGAATTCAGTTTTTTATCTGCTTGAAGGCAATATTGAACTTCAACCCGATAGCGACAAACGCTATACCTTATCGGCAGAATCATCACTGGCCAATTTGCCGCTCAATAGCGGTAAGGTTTGCGGAGCAACGGCATTCGCTCAAACTGATATCACTATTTTGTCGATTGCAGGAGAATTCATATGTCGATGGTCGGGCAAAAGTCTACAGCAACCTATTTCTGTAGAGCTGATTGATATTGAATTGCCTGAACAAATTGCGGATAACCGTTTTTTTAGCAGTTTTTCAGAAGCCTACCGGGAAAACAAATTAAGTCTGCCCTCATTACCCAATGTCGCTTTAAAGCTGAAAGAAGCGATAGAGAAGGATTTAGGCATTAACGAAGCTGTAAAAATTATCAGTGTGGATGTAGCTATTGTTGCCAAGCTGATCCAGCTAGCCAACAGTCCGCTCTACTCAGCCATATCCCCGGTTACTAACTGTCACGCGGCCGTTACTCGATTAGGCCTGGATCAAACACGCAAATTGGTCATGGGCATCAGTTTAAAACAATTATTTCAATGCCGAAACCCGCAATTGATGGAAAAAATGCAGACCTTATGGAAAAACAGTCTCTATGTTTCCAGCTTGTGCTTTGTGCTTGCACAGGAAAATGGCACTGTTAATCCGGAAGATGCCTTATTGGCCGGTTTGGTCTGCGACATCGGTACAATACCTGTATTGCATTTTGCCGAGCAGAATCCGGACGAGTACTCAAACATTGATGTATTGGAGTCGGCCATTCCATTTTTGAGTCCGCCGGTCGGCTCTTTGGTATTGCACACGTTAGGCTTTACTCCTGAATTAACAAGCATTCCCAAATGCGCTGAAGACTGGTTTTATGAGAGTGGCAGTGATAAGTTGGATCTGGCTGATATCGTCATATTAGCCAAATTGCATAGTTATTTCGGTACTCATCGGGCCAAAGAAATACCTTATATAAACTCGATACCTGCCTACTCTAAACTGAAAAACAGTAAACTAACTCCCAACTTTTCTTTGGACGTGTTGCATAAAGCCAAGCATCGCATCCATGCGGCCATGAACTTTCTTTCCTGATACTACTTACTATGAATAATCCTTTACTAGCAAACTCCGTCCTGCCGAAGTTTTCCCAAATAAAACCGGAACACATTGTTCCTGCAATTGACCAATTATTGGCTGAAGCCCGTTCGGCAGTAGATCAGCATCTACAGGCCACGCAAAGTTACACTTGGGAAAACTTGATCGCACCACTGGAAGATGTAGACGATAAGCTCAGCAAAGCCTGGTCTCCGGTCAGTCACATGAATTCCGTGGTCAACAGCGATGAATTGCGCGACGCTTATAATGCCTGTTTGCCCAAACTTAGTGCCTACTCAACTGAAATGGGGCAAAACGAAGCCTTATTCAAAGCCTACCGCTTTATTGCCGAAAGCGATGACTTTGCGAAACTGGATATCGCCCAGCAAAAGATCATCCGCAATGCGTTAAGAGATTTCAAATTATCCGGCATCGACCTGGATAATGAAAAAAAACATCGCTACAAAGAAATCAGCCAAGAATTATCCGCTCTTGCCAGTAGCTATGAAGAAAACGTGCTCGATGCAACCAACGCCTGGAGCAAACTGATCAGGGATGCGGACGATCTAGCAGGGCTGCCTGAGTCTGCTCTGGCTCAAGCTAAACAGACCGCCGAAAGTCACAATGAAGACGGCTGGATGATCACGCTGCAATTTCCGTCTTATATTTCGGTAATGACTTACGCCGACAGCCGCGAATTGCGCCGCGAACATTACGAAGCTTTCGCCACCCGCGCGTCCGATCAAGGCCCGCATGCCGGACAGTGGGATAACGGCGAAAATATGGAAAAAATCCTGGCCCTGCGTCATGAAAAAGCCCGCTTGCTAGGCTTCAGCAATTATGCGGAACTGTCGCTGGCGGCTAAAATGGCCGAAAAAACCGATGATGTCGTCCATTTCCTTGAAGACTTGGCCGACCGTTCCTGGCGACATGCCCGCAAGGATCTGGCCGA
>CAZJOY010000186.1:0-8606 GCA_964547705.1 uncultured Methylobacter sp.
AACGAGTTCAGGATTAACCTAAAACGCCCATGATGTCTTCTTCACGCATAACGATGAGTTCTTCACCATCAACTTTAACTTCGTTACCGGCGTATTTGCCAAACAGCACTTTGTCACCAACCTTAACGTCCAGTGCGCGCACTGAGCCATTGTCCAGCAATTTACCATTACCTACCGCCAAAATGACGCCTTGGCTTGGTTTTTCAGTTGCTGAACCAGGCAATACGATACCGCCAGGGGTTGTAGTTTCTTCTTCGACGCGTTTGACTATAACTCTGTCGTGTAACGGACGTATTTTCATCAATATCTCCTAACATTTAATTAAAGGGTAAAATTGTTATTAGCACTCGCTAGTAATGAGTGCTAATGATAATGAGCTTTTGCAGAGTGTCAAGTTCTTTGGCATTATCTCGCTTCACAATACAGCATTAATATAACTTATGAATGACAACCAACTACTACGCTATAGCCGTCAAATCATGCTTCCTCAAGTTGATATTGAGGGACAACAAAAGCTTCTTGCCGCTAACGTGCTGATTATAGGCGCAGGAGGGCTAGGCTCCCCCGCATCTATTTATCTTGCTGCGGCCGGCGTCGGTAATATCGTTATTTATGATAATGACGTTGTGGATTTATCCAATTTACAAAGACAGATTGCTCATCACACTACCGATATTGGGACTGATAAGGTAATTTCAACCCGTCAAACGCTTAACGCGTTAAATCCTGATGTACAGGTAAGAGCAATCAAGCAAAGGCTGGAAGGTGAACAGCTTAAACTAGAGGTATCTCAAGCGGATGTGGTTCTGGATTGTAGCGATAATTTCTCAACGCGTTTTGCGATTAACAACGCTTGCGTCAAACAACGAATTCCCCTGGTTTCCGGTGCGGCGATTCGCTTTGAAGGCCAAGTGGCTGTATTTACGCCGGGCAAAAACAACAGTCCTTGCTACAACTGCCTGTACAACAGCGACGGTGAAGAATTACAAAATTGCGCAACAAATGGGGTTATAGCGCCGATCACCGGCATAGTCGGCAGCATTCAGGCACTCGAGGCTATGAAGCTGATAATGAATATCGGTGAAACTTTAACCGGACGGTTATTATTACTGGATGGTTTAACGATGGAATGGAATACGATGAAACTGCGGAAAAACCCTAATTGTCCGACCTGCAGCTGTTTATAGCTTATTGAAGTTTCCAGGCGAACTTATCACCTGGAAACTTCAACCAACATAATTTCACTTTTTGGCAAGCTTCTCTTGAACGAATTTAATTGCTTTCTCTGCAAAATCGTTCACCACAGACGGACTATCGCCATGCGGTTCAATCTCGCCAAAAGGCTTGTCGCTTGCTTTGGTGAACCGGTAAATAAAATAGCCTAACGGCGCAAACGCAAACGCTGCTATAAGTACCATAACTATAAATAACTCAGTAACTCCACCCATGATCTCTCCTCATAATTATATATTTTATTTTAAAGGTGAAACCGGATAATACTCTCTTCCAATCAAAAAAAACATCTTTCGCAACCTATCTAAACATCTTGTAAATCAACCGATTTTAATGCAGTTCTTACCTCCAAACAGCTCAAAAATTGCTAGGAAAAGTCACAATCGCTTTATTTTAGCTGGAGGAAAAATATAAACACCGACTCACTAACTTCCATTCTTTGAAAAAACCTTGCGTACCTAACAAAATTGAAATGTATTGAATTAAGAAATTGAATTTCATTAAACCATTGAACAACTCCAGTGATTTAACAAGTAATCAGGCAAGACCTCTGAATATACCGGCAAACTTAAGTGTACGGATCATCAAAAACCTCAAATCAAACTATTGGCGAACAGTTGAATGTACTATCCGCTGTTTGATTCTAAAAATGGCGATTAGTCCACGAAAGAGCTTAAATAAATCGGCATGTTGTATTCCGTTTGGAGAACTATCAACCGCTTGGCATATCCTTGAATATCTTCATACTTTTTTGTACTTTCCGTGGATCAATTGATTTTTCTAAGATGATCGACTAATAAGATGCGACTTTAGGATCGTAGAAATGGTAGCGATTCTTGCCGGATTGTTTGGCTATATACATAGCTTGGTCAGCATGAGCCAGTAGCACATCGGGCTCGCTATCATCGTTAGGAAAAACGCTTATACCAATACTAGCCGTGAGAGAATACGATTGATCTTGAATGCGAATAGGCAGGGCAATGACCTCATGCAGTCGCTTAAGGGTAGATATACATTCTTCCACATGAATCAAATTCGGTAGCAACACCACAAACTCATCGCCACCTACACGGGCAACAGTGTCACTCTCGCGAAGAACATTGCCAATGCGCCGGGCAATTTCAATCAACACTTGATCGCCGACTTGATGACCCAAGGTATCGTTAACGGGTTTGAAGCCGTCGAGATCCAAATAACAAATAGCTAGGATTTTTCGTTCGCGTTTGATTTGGACAATAGCCTGCTTCATGCGGTCGGCCAGCAGCGCACGGTTAGGAATGCCCGTCAGGGCATCATATTGGGCATTGCGCTTCAATTGCTTTTTGTGTTGTTTGAGCAACACTTGATTATGCACCCGCAATAAAGTAATGGCGGGACTTATAGGCTTACTAATGTAATCCGCCGCTCCCAGTTGTAGTCCATAGGTTTCGGATTCCTGATCGAACGCTGCAGTCACAAAAATCACCGGAATATCGCAGGTAAGCGGATTTTCCTGCAATCTTTGGCACACTTCGTAACCGTCCATCCCCGGCATTCTGACATCAAGCAAAACGAGATCAAGATTCGGGGAACACTGGGCTATATCCAACGCCCTCTGCCCATTGCCGGCCACTTTGACTTGATAATCCTGATTTAGCAGTGACGCCAGCACTTCCAGATTAACGCGCGTATCATCGACGATCAAGATAGTGGGCCGTTGGTCTTGATCCGATACCTGGATTTTTTCATTGGGCAAGCCCGTAAGTGCATACAATACAGATTTAGCCTTAGGATAATCGGTGTCAATAATGGATTGAATCAGGGTGTTATATTCCGCCTGCTTGTCATCCGGAAAAAGCATTTTGAGCTGACTGAATAACTCGTCGTTGATAAAACAATCGTTGGCTAGTAAAGCGTCCAATTCATCGATAAGCAACTGATGACTCGGCACATCACCGAACAAAGGTACAACAGATAACGATTGAAGATGCCTATTAGCCGGATTAACCCCAGCGTTCCCATACTGCGAGACGGAAACAATAGGAACGGCTTGACGATCAGCGGGGTTGACCCAGCGCGCCAGAGTCTGGAAAAACTGATCCCAATCAATCGGCTTGCTAATATAATCATTCATACCGCTAGCCAGGCAACGTTCCCGATCTTCAGCCATTACGTTGCCTGTCATGGCGATGATCGGCAGATCAGCAAAACGCGGATCGGCGCGAATATTAAGGCTGGCGTCAAAACCGTCCATCACCGGCATCCGGCAGTCCATTAGCACCATTGAGTAATTGTTCTTGCCAATCATCGTAATAGCTTCAGCGCCATTAGCGGCGAGATCGACCCGAATACCTTCATAACCCAGTATTTCCGGGATGATCTCTCGGATTGCGAGATCATCCTCTACAAACAGCAGATACACATTCCTCAACTCCGGATACTTAACCGGCTTAACAGTTTGGAGCTTGCCCACGGACTGTACGCCCAGAGTGACCGTAAAATAAAAAGTGCTGCCTAGCCCTAAACGGCTGTCGATACGGATGGTGCCGCCCATGGCTTCGACCAACTCCTTGCTGATGGTCAGCCCCAACCCGGTACCGCCGTATTTACGGGTAGTTGAATCTTCGGCTTGATTGAAAGCATCGAACAAGTGGCTTTGCTGCTCTTCGTTCAAGCCGATGCCGGTATCGATAATACTAAAACACAAACGGGCCTTTTTACCCTCAAAAGCTTGCAACTGCACCTGCAATGTCACGCTCCCTTTCTCGGTAAACTTGATCGCATTGCTCAACAAATTGAGCAACACCTGCCCTAGTCGTAACGGATCGCCAATCAAAGTAGGAGGTACATTGGGATCAACTTCAAATCGTAGCGCCAAAGACTTTCCATCCAGCAATGGCGAAGTTACGTCATCCAAATACTCGATGACCGTATCCAACCTGAATTCAGTGTGTTCCAACTTGAGTTTACCAGCTTCGAGTTTGGAAAAGTCCAAAATATCATTGAGTATGCCCAACAACCATTTGGCCGAAGTATTGATTTTATTCTGATAATTGCGCTGTTTTGCCGTTAACTCGGTTTGCAAAGTCAAATAGGTCATGCCTATGATGGCATTCATCGGCGTACGGATTTCATGGCTCATGTTGGCTAAAAACTCTGATTTGGCCTGATTGGCGACCTCTGCCTCTTGTTTTGCCTGTTCCAACTGCCGGGTGCGTTTCTTCACTTTTTTATCCAAATCGGCGTTGGCATCTAATAACAGGCGGTTTTGCTTTTCCATGGTTTCCAACATAATGTTGAAAGTATGAGTCAATACCCCAAACTCATCGTTATCGTGATGACTGGCCCGAACGGAAAAGTCTTTTGCTTCGATAATGTATTTTGCCGTCGAAGTGAGCGTGTTCAGTGGCTTAGTGACGATCTTGCGGAGTGCGTCCGCGAGAAAAAATGCTACCGTACTGGCCAAAGAGAAAATGGCAATACACCAAAAAATAAATTCCAACCAGCGGCTGTCTAACTCGGCAAGGTTGGTACGAATCAAAATAGTACCGATAACTTCGCTATTGGCTGTTACCGGATACCAAACCTCCAGAATATCACCCAGAAAGCGATAACCGTCCAGCCGGCCACTATCGTTTTGGCAAACAAAGCTCCGCCCTGAACCGGCAGATTGATATTCGGCAACGAGGACATTAGCAGCAGAAAAAATACACGCCTGAATAACAGTCTGTTTCGCCTGTAGCGCAGTAAGATTTTGTTTTGCCACTATTTCATCTTCAAACAACAGCGCGGCTGTGCTGCGATCCGCCAGCAGTTGGGCGGATGAAGTGATGTCCTGCACCAGATAGTCCCGGTTTCGCGCCCTGTCGTAATAAAGGATGGCAATAATGGCAAGCAGTAAGGCGAACAAAACGGTCGACATGATAATGACCATCAGCTTGACCTTGATGGATATTTTGCTAAAAACAGAGAACCATTGGGGGGCAAATCTTGGCATAATCAGTCTCATTGCACGATATTGGCAACTTCCAGCAGTTTCGAACTGATCCGTATGCCGGCATTCGTGGCGTTTGTTACATTGATCTCCATTTTCGCTCCCTTATCGTGGATCTCAAGCTCCACCATCCCTCCCAACCTGGCAAACCGATCGATATCGCTAACTGTAAGCATTTTACTCACGGGAACGATCTGTTGCAAAATCTGCGGCAAGCGAGCCTGTTCTGAATTGCCAATATAGAGGACGCCGCACAGGTCAGAAGATTTTGGCGCTTGGTTCAAAAATAAAACTTTAACCTCATGCCCATTAATCTCTTTCCCCTCAAGATCGGCGAAAAGTTGATCAAGTTGTTTACCGGCAAGCACGCAAATTGTAACAGGGCCGTTGCTTTTTCTACTGTTATCGTCCGCCAACTCGATAAATTGGAGGATTTTGTAAGTAAAAGCCACTTTGATTCTATCGGAAAAGTCATCGTCTCCTGTCGCATAAGCAGTGCTTAGTCCGACAAAAAGGAGCAGAACGGCGCAACAGGATGCGCGAAGCTTTAACGGGATGCTGTAGCGCTCATCAGAAAATGGCAATAGGCACATAAATATTATTTTTTACTGACTTCTACTTAAAGTGATCTTTCTTATTCTTCCGTTCTGCTCAAAAGTTAACCCGGATTTCTCCAAAAAAATTCCGACCCGCCAAGGGCAAATCATTAGGGATTAACGCCGCAGGAGCGCGAGCGTCAACGTCGAACAGGTTACGTACAGAAAACGCCACTTCCCAGTGTTTAGCAATGTGTTGGCGGCGTAGCGTCATATCCACCCACGTGTAATCGGCAACCTCCGGCCGATTGTCATTAGCTACCCGGCTACGGTCAATAATCCACTTGACCTGGGGAGTAATCTGCCAATTAGGCATAAATTCCCAAATGGCACGCAAATAAACCTGATGGTGCGGCGCAAAGCCGGCATCATGGTCGAGCGATTCGTCTTCAGATTTTTGATAAGCGTAATTAGCCAAAAATTTCAGTATGTCGCTGGCTTTCCATTCCAGCTCCAGCTCCGTGCCGTAGCCGGTTTGCGTAATGGGAGATTTATTATTAGAGGTAATGCGGATAAGGTCTTGCCACCAATAGTTGAATATATTCAATCCCAAACGCAGGTTATCAATAGGTAAGTAATTAAAAGCCAGTTCAACGGTGTCCATGGTTTCCGGTTTTTGATTAGGATTGCCATTGACGACAGGATTGTTGGTGAAATACAAATTTAAGAACGAGGGAGCACGGAAAGCACTTCCATAAAGCAGTTTTGTAGAAAAATCACGGCGAGGCTCCCATACTAGAGCCACCCGTGGATTAACCGTATTACCAAAGTCCGAGTAATGGTCATAGCGGATACCGGCGATAAGCGCCCAATCTTTAGCAAATTTCCATTCATCTTGTAAAAAAGCAAAAAAAACTTTGCGATCTGTTGTGCGGATAAAACTGGAAGACGTTCCGGTTACATCAACCAAGGAAAAGTTCGGCAGCAACGGATTTGCGGTTCCTGTTAACGGATTAATACCAAAGTTCTCGGTTGCTTCGGCCTTATAAAGCGTTCCGTAATTAAACCCGGCCCCCATGCGCAGCATATGCCGGTCAAAGCCGGTATAAAAAGCCGAGGTGTTTATTGAGGCATGACGTTCAAAAACTGTAGGATTACCGATGTAGCCCTGTGGAAAGGTCACCAGCGGGCCTGTACCAATTTGGCCTGTGGAGATGTCTATAGGCAATCGGGCGCCCGGCGGATAATAGACTAAGTTACTTTCTACTTCTTGCGAGGTGTCGAGATAGCTCAACTGCGCTTTCACGCTCCAATCTTCGGCAAAATCAGCATTGTCGTAGTTCAGGTCGGCGTTCCAACGTTCGCTCCCGTATCGATTGGTGGGATCCAACGCGTGGTTGAAACCTGCACCGTTGCCAACATTTCCTCGTTTTTGCAGGCCGGCATGGAGGCGCCAATTCTCACGGGAAATATCCAGACGTGCATCGATGTTCTGACTTTGCAAATTAACAGGCCCTGGCGCTAGTGAGGCGTGTGTTCCGTAACGCCGGTCCAAGGCAGTTTGGGCATCGGCATCAATAATACCTTTTTGGCCTTGGGTATCGTGGTATTCCAGCATCGCGGCCAAGTCAAAACCGGCCCAAGTACCGCCATGTAAAGCCCAACCGTCATAAGTGTCAAAGCTGCCGACGCGTCCGCCTACTTGGGTACCGTTAATATCCTGCTTGGTTTTGGTGATGACGTTGATCACCCCGGCAAAGGCGTCGGCTCCGTATATGGCGGAACCCGGCCCGCGTATCACTTCAACGCGCGAGATGGCTTGTACCGGCATGCCGCTCCCGATGTTATTTCTGCTTCCTTGATATAAATTAGAAATGGAAACGCCATTAATGAGTATCAGCACTTGCGGATTAGCGGGGGCATAAACGCCGCGAATGGTATAAATCGGGTTATAACCCTGCTGTCTTCTGTCTACGTGTAAACCGGGAACGGTTTCAAGCACCTCGTCCAAGTCCCTGGCGCCTATGGCCTTAATATCCTCGGCGGTAATCACCGTGGTTACCGACGGGGCTTTGGCCAGAGGTTGTTTGTAACCGCTGGCGATGCTGACCAAGTCTTTGGCATCAAAAAGCTTCAATAGTGCTGCTTCGTCGAGATTGATGATCTGATCCTTGCTGTGAGCGTTGCCGATCCAGCTCAACAGTATAATAAGCACAAAAATTTCGGCGATAAAGCCTAAAGGCGGATTCGCCATAAATGCAGCCTTGAGACTGTCGCCTGATCGCACTTTCCCGGGCGCTTTTTTTATGTCTCTTGTTTTTGATGTCGTCCATTGATTGACGGTTTGCTGCCGCGAAACCATCTTACGCGTTAAGGTATTCAATTTACTACCCCATCTTACTTAATGTATAAACGGAAACGCTTGAGCCCTTACCACGCAAGGGGTATCGCGATCTATTCGAGTTGAGTTTTTGAAAATCCATAAATCTCAATATAATTTACAGGATATTAAATCTTTTGACCTGAGTCCCGGAAAAATTGATTAATCTCTTTAAAACGAGGGACGCTCAACCGGGTTTGTTGTATCGATTAATGTGAATATCGACAGCTAGGTTGCGATAAGCCGGTGAATTAAATCGCTCGCGTAAAACTATTTTGATGATTTTAACAATGAGCATTAATCGGCTATGGTCACATTTAAATCTGATGAGTCTATTGGAGTTGCGTAAAAAAATAGTTCATCGTATACTTCGACCGAGCTTACTTGATCAAGCTAGCATAATAATTTAAACACTTCTGGAGGTTCACAATGAAATGGGAAACACCAAGCTACACTGACCTGCGTTTCGGTTTTGAAGTAACAA
>CAZJOY010000187.1:0-8595 GCA_964547705.1 uncultured Methylobacter sp.
GAAGCCATAGCTCAAGGCCTTACACCTGAGGATATTGTTTTTAAAGTGGTCATTCCGGCCATGGAACTGATGATTAAAGCCATCAGCGAAGATTTTGACGCCAATCTTGCCCAACATTTCATGGCTTCGCAAATTGCTTCCCAAGTCACCGATGAAATGGTGGCGCGGTTTCAATCAAGTCCGGAGATTATCGGACATATAGTTATCGGTACCTCACACGGCGATATGCACACGTTGGGCAAGCGCATTGTCAGCGGTTGTTTGCGTTCGCTGATGATGGATGTGATCGATTTAGGCGTTAATGTCAGTGCAGAGCGTTTTGTCGATGCTGCATTGGAGCATGACGCAAGTATTATCGCGATTTCCTCGATGATGGTTCATACGGCCCGCAGTGAACAGGGTTCTCTTGCAGTAAGGCAGTTACTTAAGGAACGCGGGCTAGAAGACCGCATTAAAATCGTTGTCGGCGGCGCGCCTTATACCTGGGATACGGAGCTTTATAAAATTGTCCAAGCCGATGCCTGGGCGAGTGATGGTGTTTCGGCAGGAAAAGTCATTAAGGATTTAATTGTGGGGATGCGTAAATGATTACTGGAATGGATAGGTTGGTTGCAGCAATAAACGGCGAAAAGTCGGATCGCATTCCGGTATTTTGCAATTTATTGGATCAAGGTGTTAACGAGCTGGGTTTAAAGTCTTTATACGAATATTACCAACGCGGTGAATATGTTGCCGAAGCGCAATTAAAAATGCGCGAAAAATACGGCTACGACAATGTCTGGAGCTTGTTTTACGTCGGCAAGGAAGCGGAACTGCTAGGTTGTAAAAAGATTTTATTTTCGCCCGATGGGCCGCCGAATGTTGAACATTTTGTTATTCAATCCTATGACGATATCCACAACCTGGAAATTCCGGACGATCTTATTCATCACCCTGTTTTTGCCGAAGAATTAAAATGCCTGCAAATCCTGAAGCGGGAAGTCGGTGGGCGTTATCCGATCTGTGGCTATGTTACTGCTGCTATGGCCTTGCCTGCATTGTTAATGGGCATGGATAAATGGTTCGAATTATTGTTCATGGGGCCGCCTGAAGTACGCGATGAGTTATTGACGAAATGTTCGTTATTTTGCCAGCGCCATATTGCCGCGTTGAGAGAATTGGGGGCCGATGTGATTGTCTATGCCAATCCGTTCGGTTCCACCGATTTTGTGCCTTTCCCATACATTATTAAAAACGCTATTCCATGGATGAAACAGGACCTAAGCGCAGGGCTGCAAGGTATCGTTTATTACTGCGGTGGAGCCCGTTTTAATCAAGTGATTGAAACCATCATTTCTCAAATCGGCATAGAGACTTATTATTTAAGCCCGTTGGATGATATTGGCGTAGGTAAGCAGATTATCAACGGTCGAGGCCTAACCTGTGGCGTTATCAATGATATTAAGCTGATCGATTGGTCGGAAGAAGAAATTAAACAGGAAGTAAAACGCATGTTGGCGGCAGGGATGGCTGGCGGTAAATTTCTTTTCGGCACTATTTTAATGCCCTACAAGATACCTGAACGCAACATCAGGGCGATGCTGGATGCTGTGTATGAATATGGGCGGTTTTAATTGTAACTGTTCAGTCACAGATGCAGACTGACTAACTGAAGGTTCGTTTATAATAAGTCCAAACAAAACCATTGAGCCACGGATGAATAACAGTCTGCATCAATTCATTACTGCGTTGTTTAGGATAACGGCCATCTTCGTGTAACATGATGTTTTATCCGTACAAATTCCTGGCCGAGCATTAATGATTAAATCAATGTCATCATCAACACTGAGCCTGGTCGGCTGCGGCATTTTGCAAAAAGAAGTGAACTTTTTAATTGCAAAAAATAACTGGTCATTAACAACGGATTTTTTGTCAGCGTCGTTGCATATTGACTTTAATCGCTTGGCCGGCGCATTACATGAAGGTTTATCGCGACATACGGACGAACAAACCATTGTCTTTTACGGGGCCTGCCATCCGATGATGGACAATATGCTGGATGAAGCCCGTACCCTGCGGACGTTGGGACAAAACTGCGTTGAAATGCTGCTGGGCGCGGAAGAATTTAACCGGGAGCTGGCTAACGGCGCGTACTTTTTATTGGAGGATTGGGTACATCATTGGGACGATGCGATTGCTAAAACCTTCGGTTCGAATATTAGCGTGATTCGCGATATTTTCCACGACCAGCATCGTTATCTGTTATGCCTGCGTACGCCGCAATCCGATGATTATAACGAAGAAGCCGCACGCATCGGCGCTATGCTGGATTTGCCTGTGCAATGGCGCGATGTAAACTTGGACCATCTCGAAAACGTGTTGCAAACCGCGATTAGCCGTAAACTGGATACCGTGCATGTCTAATGAGTTAATGACCATTTCCGTTGCCGAGTGGAATAAACTCAAACAACGCGCAACCAAACTCGCTTTGGAAAAATCCAATCAACAACTGGTTATGCAGTTGATGAGAAAAATGGGTGAAGCTTCCGGTTTGGACGATGTGATCGACAATATGCTGCGCTCGATCGTCGATGTTATCGGCGGCGCGAACCTGGTCCTGTATTACAAGATTGATGCCGATATTTTTTATGCCGATGTCTATGGCGTGAAGCATCACTTGCATCAAATCGACGATCAGCGTGTCAGCAATGCTTTTGCAACAGGGGAAGCTTGCGAATTTGAGCATGATTTTAGCGATACCCAGATGCTGACGCCGGCTTTTACTCATGCGTACACCTGGATTTACCCGCTCAAAGTCGGTTCGACTGTGATCGGCGTATTTAAAATGGAAAGCCTGCATGTCGCGATGCGCGATCTGCATAGCCAATTGCCGCTATTTTTTAATTACGCCGCGCTGGTATTGAAAAATGAGATTCTCGGACATACCCGCTTACAGCATATCAATAGCCTGTTACAGCAAGAAATTATTATTCGTAAGCAAACCGAGCGGGAATTAGTCGCCGCAAAAAATGAGGCGGAAGCGGCGAATCGGGCCAAAAGTATATTTTTAGCCAACATGAGCCATGAATTACGCACCCCGATGAATGCCGTGTTGGGGTTTTCGCAGTTAATGCAAAGAGACAGCGATCTCAGTCCGTCGCAACGCGAGACGTTGAATATCATCAATAACAGCGGTAAACACCTGCTGGAACTGATTAACGACGTGTTGGATATGGCAAAAATTGAAGCCGGGCGGGTGGTCATTGAAAACGGAAATTTTGATCTTGGTGCGTTAGTTCTTAACACCATCGATATGATGCACGAGCGCGCTGAAGCCAAAGCCTTGGAATTGCTATTAGATCAATCGTCCAGTTTTCCGCGTTTTGTTAACAGCGATGAGGCAAAATTACGGCAAATCTTGCTGAATTTGGTCGGCAACGCCATTAAATACACGCAAAAAGGGCAGGTGGTCGTGCGTTTAACGGCCGAGGACCTACCTGAAATACGGCAATGCTTACTATTGTTCGAGATTAAAGACACCGGTATCGGCATTTCCGAACAGGATTTGCCGTTTGTTTTCGATACCTTTGTCCAGGTCGGCAGAGAATCTGATCAACAAGGTAGCGGTTTAGGTCTGCGCATTACTAAGCAATATGCGGAGTTAATGGGCGGCCAAGTGATTGTGACCAGTGAATTGGATAAGGGCTCGTCTTTTACGTTAAAGCTGCCGGTTACCAAGGTCAATCAATCGGAGATTATCGATAAACTGGTCCTCGACGGTAAACAAGTGCTTGGTTTAGCGCCGGGGCAGCCCAACTATCGTATTTTGGTTATCGAAGATCAATTGGAAAACCGGCTGTTACTGAAAAAGTTGATGGAAGCCGTTGGCTTCCAAGTGTATGAAGCCGTCAATGGTCAGCAAGGCGTAGAGCAATTTATACGCTGGCAGCCGCATCTTATTTGGATGGATAGACGCATGCCCATTATGGATGGTATTACGGCTACACAAAAAATTCGTGCTTTACCCGGCGGCGATAAAGTGAAAATCGTTGCGGTGACCGCATCGGTTTTTACCGAGCAACGGCAAGAGTTTTTGGATGCGGGTGCCGACGGTATTGTCGGCAAACCCTATCGCGATGCCGAGATTTTCGCTTGCATGACCAAGCATCTAGGCGTGCACTTTGTCTACGATGAGCCGGCCGATCAGAAAATCGCTACTGAGCAAGTGCTTAACGATCAACGTTTAAAGCAGCTGCCCGAAGCGCTATTGTCTGAATTACAGCAATCCGCGATGAGTTTGGATATAGAGCAAAGTTTGGTGGTGATCGAACGGATTAAAGCACTTGATGAATCGTTAGCCGAAATATTGGCTGGCCGCGTCAATCAATTTGATTTTGAGGCGATTACTAAATTATTGGGTGATACTGACATTTCATAATTTTAAGGGGGGCGATCCTTTTGATTCCTTTCTTTCGTACATTTCTATATCCGCATGATGCAACAGCGTTTTAGCATCGGTTCCATGATCCGGATAAATGCTAATTCCGGCGCTTACGCCAATCTCGATAGCGTAATTATCAATATGGTAAACCTTACATATTGCCTCGGTAATATGGTTAAGCAGTTTTTGAACCATTTTTTGGTTGCTAATGTTTTCCAGCAGTATGACGAATTCGTCCCCGCCCAATCGGGCGACAGCATCAGTTTCGCGGGTGCTTCGAACCAGTCTGCCGGCTACTTTCTGCAATAATTTATCGCCGATCTTATGCCCGAAAAGATCATTAACCGGTTTGAATTTGTCTAAGTCCAAAAATAGTACGGCAAATTGAGTCTTATTGCGCGTCGCCGACTTAATGGCCTGTTCAAGCCTGTCATTGAATAGCACCCGGTTAGCCAGTCCGGTCAGCGGATAATGATGAGCGATATGACGCAGATGCTCTTCTTCCGCTTTGCGTGCCGCGATATCCGACAGGATGGCGACATAATGCGTGAGTTGGTTGTCGATGTTTTTTACCTGGTTAATGCTGACTCTGACCGCTATCAAGCCGCCGTTTTTCATGCGGTCGATAATATCCCCTTGCCATTGGCCGGTGGTATACAGCGATTCCCACATGAGTCTGTATTCTTCGTCGCTGATATAATCCGATTGCAAGATAGACGGAGGCTGACCCAATAATTCGCTTTCATCGTATCCGGTCATCGCGCAAAGCGCTTGATTAACCGAAACGATACGCATCGACGCATCCGTTACCAAGATTCCGTCACTGGTGCCGGCAAAAACCGTTGCCGCCAACTTTAATTGTTGTTCCGCTTTTTTGCGTTCACTCAAGTCCATCACATAGGCAATGCCTTGTTCCTGGCTGCCTTCCAGCATCGCCGCGCCAATATAGATCGGTATCGAATGTCCTTGTTTATGTATCAAGGCTTTTTCATAAGGTTCGCATCGGCCATGCGCTAAAAGCTCATCAATGGCTTGTTGATCCCTGGGTTGAAATTCAACCGGCGTAATATCCCGCCAATTGACGACGCCGGCCAAAAAATCCGGCCTGTTATAGCCGAGCATGGTTAAGAACAGATCGTTCGCTTCCTCGATAGTGCCGTCTATCCGCCAGGAAATAATGCCGATCGTATTCGACTCCTTGAGCCTGCGAAACCGCGATTCACTGATAATAAGCTCCTGCTCGGCTTTAGTGATGCTCTTGATGATCTGACGGCTGACCCATAGCCCTATGCCGATAAATAAAACCAGCGCCAGAACAGTAATGCGCCATGTTGTCCGTTTAACCCATCGCGCCCCTTCACCCAGGATCAACGAAAAACGAATTTCCAGCTGGTAAAGTTCACCATTTAAATGCTGTAAGCGTTCTCTCAATTCAATTGTTTTTTCAGGGTTTGGGTCTGACTGGCTGATTTCAGACCGAATTTGCTCGCTGAGCTGCTTCAATTCCTCGATGATTTGATCGGCCGATTGCCAAACAAAAATAGCATCGCGCATATAAGAGACATGCTGGAATGTTACAAAGAACCCGATCATCGAATCGATATCATCCGGATGATTTTGGCCCTGCAGAAAGCCTTTTGCGGCCGCTCCGTAATCCGGCGGGGATTGCAATAATGCCAGGCGGGCATTCTTATCGCCACTGATGACGTCTAGCGCTTGCTGATAAGCGGCGTAATCGTTTTCAGAATGATTATAGGAATAACTGCTCAGGTAGAAGACGGCATCTTTCTGCGCTTTGGCCCACAAACCTTCGCCCCTGACATAAGAGCGGACGCCGTCGAAAATATTGCCGTACCAAAAGATCATTCCGCCCAGCAATACTGAAATCAGTACAAACAGGGAGATAATGAAAACAACTTTTCCGCCGGTGGAAAATGCCGGGAAGCCGAGTTTGTGTATTTTATTAGTTATCATAAGCTCCTAGAAGTTGGATAGCGTCTAACGTCTAGGTACACAATCTTGTCGTTCATTAAAAGCTGTCCTTGATTTTTTGTGAAGAGGGCAATGAATGCCGGCATCCTCTCTTTGCACAGAATAGTAAACCGGTTTATTGCCGGTTTCCAGCCCTATAGAACTGTAGGCCGGAATCAGTTTGTTTAGGCGTAAGCCAAATGTACGCTGTACTTCATATTATGGCCGGCTCTAAAATGAATAATGTAGCGTGCTTTGTTAGACGCAACGAATCTTACCTGTGAATCGAATATGAAAATAAACCCATTGACCCGGAACCTCCCGGCCGAGCATTTACTACAACACATGCCGGTATCGACTTTCGTGTTGAACGCCAAGCATCAAGTCGTACTCTGGAACAAAGCCTGCGAGCAATTGACCGGCCTGAAAGCCGACGAGATGATCGGCACCGACCAGCACTGGCGCGGCTTTTATACCGAAAAACGTCCCTGCCTGGCGGATTTGCTGCTCGACAGCACATTAGGCAACGTGACCGATCTTTACGAACAAGCCAGTTTATTCAACGCCTACTCCGATATTTGCCATACCGAAAATTGGTGTCTGATGCCGGACGGCCGCAGGCTCTATTTGGTTATCGATGCCGGAACGATCAGTAACGAGCAGGGCGAGGTCGTCGCAATCGTCGAAACCCAACGCGACCGCACCGAGCAACGGCTGACGATGCAGGCGCTGACCGAAAGCGAACAACGGATTTCCTTAATCCTCGGTTCGGCGATGGACGCGATCGTTACCGTCGATCAGCAACATTGCATCACGCTGTTCAACGCGGCAGCAGCCAGAATATTCCGTTGCGCGGCCGACTTTGCGCTCGGGCAGCCGGTCGAGCGTTTTATCGCGCCGCATTGCAGCAAATTGTTCAAGCAATTCATCGATTTCGATAATGCCGCAGCCAAAACCCAGGCCTGGGCGCCGGAAGGTCTTAGCGCCCGGCGCGCCGACGGCGAGGAGTTTCCGATAGAGGCCACCTTTTCGCCGCTGGAAACCGGCGACCAAAAACTCTACACCATCATCCTGCGGGACGTGAACGACCGCCGCGTTGCCGAACAGAAACTGGACCGGCTGCAACAGGAAAAAGGCTATCTGCAAGAAGTGCTCAACGACGATCACAACCCCGACGATTTCGTCAGTGCTTCCAAGCCGATGCGGACCGTCATGGAGCAAGTACGGATGGTCGCGTGCACCGATACGCCGGTACTGCTGCTCGGCGAAACCGGTACCGGCAAGGAACTGTTGGCGCGCGCGATCCACGAATTCAGCGACCGTAGCGCGGCCATCATGGTCAAAGTCAATTGCGCGGCGCTGCCCGCCGAGCTGATTGAGAGCGAATTGTTCGGCCATGAAAAAGGCGCATTCACCGGCGCAACCCAGCAGCGCAAAGGCCGCTTCGAACTGGCCGACGGCGGCAGCCTGTTCCTGGACGAACTCGGCGAACTGTCGTTGTCGGCGCAAGCCAAACTGTTGCGGGTTTTGCAGGAACAGGAATTCGAACGGGTCGGCGGCAGCGAAACCCTGCGCGTCGATGTGCGGGTGATTGCGGCAACCAACCGCAACCTGACCGATGAAGTCGGGGCAGGGCGCTTTCGTTCCGATTTGTATTACCGGCTGAACGTATTTCCTGTCGAGATACCGGCATTGCGGCAACGGCCGACCGATATTCCGCTGCTGGCGCGCTTCTTCCTGAGCAAATACGCCAAAAAATTCGGCAAACGTTTTGACGACATCGATCCTGCCGGATTGGAACAGTTAAGACACTATGCCTGGCCCGGCAACGTCCGCGAATTGCAGAACGTCATCGAGCGGGCGGTGATTTTGTCCCAAGGGCCGCTGCTGGAAATTGCGCCGTTGTCGGCTCGCGCTATGGCCGGCGTTCAAACCGAGCGCTTACGGACTTTGGAGACGGTGGAGCGTGAACATATCCTGCGCACGCTGGAAACTACCAACTGGCAGATTTCCGGTACCAAGGGGGCGGCGGTGATATTGGGCATGAATCCGAATACGTTGCGGTCTAGGATGTTGAAGTTGGGAATTGCTAAGGGGGAATGAGGGAGTGTCAAATGTAGGTTGGGCTGAATGCAATGAAGCCCAACAACTCACCGCTCACCACAGAAAATATCCTCAACAGCAAGATAGCTTCCCCAATGTTC
>CAZJOY010000188.1:0-8492 GCA_964547705.1 uncultured Methylobacter sp.
CGCTGTTCCGGCCGTAGATTTGAAATCCCTCTGCTTTCGAATTCTACCTTTGGCGCAACAGGCGTAACGGTTTTTTCAGCTTCTTTGAGGGCTTCCGGCTCAGCTTTTGCGGGCGTTGGGACTATCAGCTGAGCTTCCTGCAAAGTTTTTTTATGCAGATAGTCCAGTACATCGGTTTTAGTCAAACGGCCGTCTTTTCCAGAGCCTTTGATAACGGAAGGATCCAATGCATTTTCAGCAATCAAGCGGCGCACCGACGGGCTTAGCGGTATGTCCGACTCTTCTTCGTCTTCAGGCTCGGGACTAGGAACCGCTGTTTGTTGACCGGCTTCTACAACTTGAGGCTCCAATATGGCCAGCACTTCGCCGCCGACGACAACGGAGCCGTCTTCCTTGAGTATTTTGCCAAGGATGCCGGATTCAGGGGCGGGGACTTCAAGCACAACTTTGTCCGTTTCAAGGTCGACAAGGTTTTCATTCTTGATAACAGTATCGCCGGGCTTTTTATGCCAAGCGATCAACGTTGCGTCGGAAACGGATTCGGGTAGGTTGGGAACTATGACTTCAATGCTCATGTTATTTTCCTGAAGGTTTACCGTAAAGGGCCGATTGAACAACGGCTTTTTGTTGTTCGATATGGACGCGGAAATTGCCGACAGCCGGTGCTGCGGATGCTTCGCGACCGGCATAGGTCATACTGATCTTGGAACCGATATTGTCGGAAAAATGATGTCTGGATTGATACCATGCTCCTTGATTCTGGGGTTCTTCCTGGCACCAGACGAACTCTTTAAGTTGCGGATACTTGCCGACTTCCGCTTTAAATAATTCATCGGGAAAAGGATAGAGTTGTTCTATCCGGGCAATAGCGACATGCTTAAGGTCATCCTGACGCCGTGCTTCCACTAAATCGTAATAGACTTTGCCGGAACACATGATCAGGCGGGTCACTTTTTTGGGATTGATGTCGTCCTGCTCGCCGATGACCGGCAGGAATTGACCGTTCGTCAAATCTTCCAGCGTGGAGACCGCAAGCTTATGACGCAGCAAACTCTTGGGGCTCATAATTATTAAGGGTTTCCGATACGGTCGCAGCATCTGGCGGCGCAGCAAATGAAATATTTGCGAGGGCGTAGTCGGGCTGCAAACCTGCATGTTATGTTCGGCACACAGTTGCAGATAGCGTTCCAGCCTAGCCGAGGAGTGTTCCGGCCCCTGGCCTTCAAAGCCGTGCGGAAGCAGCATCACCAGATGGCACATGCGGCCCCATTTGGTTTCGCCGGAACTGATAAACTGGTCGATAACCACTTGCGCGCCATTGGCAAAATCGCCGAACTGCGCTTCCCAAATAACCAGGGTATTCGGCATCGTCGTACTGTAGCCGTATTCGAAACCTAACACGCCTGCTTCGGAAAGCAGCGAGTCAAAAATCTGTGCATTGCCTTGATCTTTGTCCAAATGTTTAAGCGGCGTATAGGTTTTATTATGCAGTTGATTATGCAGAACCGCATGGCGATGCACGAAAGTGCCGCGACCGACGTCCTGGCCGGTCAAGCGGACATTGTATTTTTCCATCAACAGCGTCGCATAAGCCATATTTTCAGCGAAACCCCAGTCCAGCGGCATCGCGCCGGCCGCCATTTTACGGCGGTTGTCCATGACTTTGGCGACTCTGGAGTGCATTTCAAAACCGGTCGGCAAGCGCAGCATTCTGTCGTTACAAAAGCGCAAACGATCCATCGAAACCGAGGTGTTGCAGGGAACTTTCCAATCCGTGCCCAGGAATTTATTCCATTGGTTAGTGTACGGGTAGGGGCCGTCGGTCAGGATCGGCCGGGAAACGACTTCGCCGGCTTCGAGCAGTTTTTGGTAATTTTGTTCCCACTCTGACGCTTGTTCTGTAGTGATAAGCCCCGCATTAATTAGTTTATCGGCGTATAGCTTTCGCGTAGTCTTCAGTTTACGGATTTTCTTGTACATTAAAGGCTGAGTAGCCGACGGCTCATCGGCTTCATTATGACCAAGCCTGCGGTAACAAATAAGATCGATAACCACATCTTTATGAAAGGTCATCCGGTAGTCCATTGCCAGCTTGGTGACAAAAATAACAGCCTCCGGATCATCGCCGTTGACATGAAAAACAGGCGCCTGAATCATGCTGGCCACGTCGGTGCTGTAAAGCGTGGAACGTGCATCCTGCGGGTTGCTGGTCGTAAAGCCGATTTGATTGTTGATGACGATATGGACAGTTCCGGCAGTAGAAAAAGCGCGGGTTTGCGACATGTTCAGGGTTTCCATGACAATGCCCTGTCCTGAAAAAGCCGCATCGCCATGGATTAAAATCGGAATCACGGTGTCTTTTCCGTCTTTTCCCGCTCTGTCCTGACGGGCTTTAACCGAACCTTCAACTACCGGATTGATGATTTCCAAATGCGACGGATTGAACGCCAGTGTGATATGAACCGGGCCGCCGGGCGTACTAATGTCCGAGGAAAAGCCCATATGATATTTGACATCGCCGGTGCTGACTCCGGGAGAAAGCGGCGATGTTCCTGCAAATTCATTAAATAGGCTGGCAGGGCTTTTGCCCAAAATATTGACCAGTACATTGAGCCGGCCTCGATGAGCCATGCCGATTACAATCTCATTAACACCTTTTTCGCCGAATCCTTGCGTTAATTCATCCAGAATCGGAATCAGCGATTCGCCGCCTTCCAAAGAAAAACGCTTTTGGCCGACAAATCGATTATGCAAATGGCTTTCTATGCCTTCAGCGGCAGTTAATAGCTTAAGCGTCCAGAGTTTTTTTTCAGGTTCCAGTTCCAAGTTAGCTCTAGAGCTTTCCAAACGGTTTATTATCCAGCGCCTGATTTGCGTATCGGCGATATGCATATATTCAGAGCCGATGCTGCCGCAGTAAGTCTCTTTCAGGTTGGCAATAATGTCGCGTAAAGGCAGCCGGTCACCACCATAAAGCGCGCCGCTGTCGAACAGGGTATCCATATCCGGTTCGGAAAGACCGTAATAAGACGGATCCATATCGGCAGGAGGAGGCGTGGTTTTACCCAAAGGATTATTGGCGGCAATCTGATGGCCGCGGACCCGGTAATGGTTAATAAGCCGGGCAACAGCCGATTGCTTTTTAACGCTCTCTTCGGTAAATCCCTGTAATTTTGCCAATCTGCCTTGGGACTTAAGCGCAAGCTGCGCAAAGCGTTCTACGACAGGGCTATGAGGCGTCTCAAAATCAGCGCCGTTGTGAATTTCGCTGAATTTTTTTTGCCAGCTGAGCTCTACGGAGTCAGGGTCTTCCAGAAACCGTTCGTATAAATTCTCAACAAAACCGGCGTTGCTACCATAAAGGGAAGAAGAATCTTGGAAAAGTTTCAGTAACTTACTCATCATGAATGTCCAATTTATTCTGTAAGGATTTTGTCTTTGCTTAAGCTCTTAAAGCTGAGTTGAGCAGCTTGTCTGCTCAAACGAAACTTATACCCTTTGGGTATAAGTAGTATATTACCAAGATTTAACGCATTCGCTGACTAAAATTGCGCGGTTGAGTTAAGAAAGACAACCAATTGTTTTCACCTGAAGTATGGCTGATATGATTCTATGACCGACAAAAAGAATATTGTAATTAAAGTTAAATATCTGAAACATGGAAAAGTGGAAGAGGACTTTACACCAAAAATGGTAACGGAATGGAATGTTAAAAGAATATTGATAGCGGCTGGTGTATTGATTTTTATTTTAGCGGTATTGGCTTATATAATTAATCAAGATACCCAAAAGAATGACTCAGATAATTCTGACATGATAGTTAATACTGTAGAAAAAGAACTGCCTCTACCGCCTGAGATCAAAGTGGCCGAGATAAGAAAACCGGATATATCCAAACAAGTAGTTGTAAAAACTAACCCGCCAATCAAGCCGCCAAAAGAATCCAATAAAAAAAGTAAACCTGCTAGCGAGATTATCGACATTGCCGATAAGAAAGTTATAAAGAAGCAATCCGATGAAAAAGCTGTTAAAGGATATTCAAAGGATAGGCATAATGTAATAAGAGCCGTGTTAAGTTACGATATTAATAATAAAGAGCCTAAAAGAGAAGTGCCAAGGACTGTGCTCCTTAACAGCAAAAAGCCGACATGGGTTTATTATTTTACTGAACTAAAATCAATGAACAATAATAAGGTTTACCATGAGTGGTTGAAGGATGGTGTGACTGTTTCCAAGCAGAAACTGGTTATATCGGGTGATGCATGGCGCACATCAAGCCGAAAGCTATTAACTAATTCCGCAAAAGGTAACTGGGCGGTAAGATTAGTTGATGAGCATGGTCAATTATTAAATGAAAAGATTTTTAAGGTTGAGTAACTTTGTAAGTTATATCTCTAATATATTTACTATTAGATTAATGATATTATTAATATAGTTTATCTTAATTTTAAGGACTTGAAATGACCGAATATCAAAATCTTTCTGAACGTGAACTACAAGCTGTTATTGAGAATGCAGAAAAAGCATTAAAAAATAAACAAGCGAATAAACGCAAAGAAGTTATAGCGCAGATTAAAGAATTGGCCGCATCTATTGATGTCATTGTAGACATTCATGAGACTGAGAAGAAGCCTGTTCGCAAAGGTGCAAAAGTTGCGGTTAAATACCGTCATCCTGATGATCATAATAAAACATGGACGGGACGCGGGGTGGCTCCAAAATGGATGCAGGAGTTATTAAGTGCAGGGCATGATCGCTCTGAGTTTGAGGTTAAAGCTTAATATACACTCAACGATGAAACGCTGGGTCCCGGTTTGGCGTTTCATCAAAGGTTTAAACTCTCCGTATAAACCACCGTCAAAAAATATCCGATACCCCTCATAAATTGATCCAAGCGAGCTTCTAAACTGCGTGGATTATTTTTTTGCGATTGACGCGATTGCCAAAGTTTCCTGTCGTACCGCTAACTTAGCGGGAAACGACATAAGTCTGGTGCGGTAGCGTACAGACAATAACGAATCACGGTCATATTCTTTATCAAAAACGGCTTTTATTAGGCGTCACATATGCGCATAGGCAATAGCGTTTCCGCCGTATCCCAATAGATTTAACCGAGGAATTTATAGAGTTTGTAAATAAGTAATGACTTACGGGGCTGCAAGATGCGGCCGGGAGGAACTGCGAATGCAAGCAAATCTATTAAAGTCATTTGCCTTGATGGAATTGGCGACCTTGACCGTACTGGCATTGTTAACGTTTTGCTACGTCGAAATGGCTGGCGCTTTTTCACGACATATGATTATCCATATCGTGCTGATGACCGTGGCAGCCCCGATCTTGGCTTTAAAGTTACGTTATTCATCCTTCCAACAGTCCGCCAGTGTTTCAACATTGGTAGCGGCCATCATCCTACAGCTTGTTTTGTTGTTTGCATGGCATTCGCCGCCGGGTATCGGTTTGGCGATGGCCGGCGGACATGTCGGTGCTTTACTGATGCAGGCAAGCCTGCTTTTCTCAGCCTTATGGTTTTGGCTGACAATATTCAATCAGACCGGCGAACATTTGTGGCGCTCAGTTATTGCGCTGTTATTGACCGGCAAGCTGTTTTGTTTAATTGCCGTGTTACTGGTATTTGCGCCGCGCGTGCTTTACGGCATAGGTGCCGCCAATATTCCTATTGAGCTCGCCGACCAGCAACTAGCCGGGCTGCTGATGGTTACGGTTTGCCCCCTCACTTATGTACTCGCTGCGATTGTGCTGATTTGCCGTTGGTTCCAGACGCTGTGTGATTCGCAAGATTCGGTAGTTGCAATGGAAGGCAGCTCATGGCAGAACCGGTAAAAAGCCGTTTTCGTAAACTTCTTCCGTGGGCGTTTGGGCTTTTTGCCGGGGGCATTGCGCTTGTTCTTGTTATCGCCTATTCCGGTATTTTCAACATCGCGGCCAGTGCGGGGCACCCGGCCTGGATGGAATGGTTTTTACGGCTGGGCAAGGATCGTTCGGTTATCGTCAACAGTAAGTCGGTTGACGTGCCGGAGCTGGATATAGCCGCGCTGGTGCCGCTTGGGGCCGCACATTTTCAAGGCGGATGCGCCACCTGTCACAGGATGCCTGGACAAGTGCTGAATCCCGTTTATGACCGGATGCTGCCTCCGCCTCCGGACTTACAGACTCATGCGCCAATGTGGACGCGCCAACAATTGTTTTGGATGGTGCGTCATGGCATTCAATTCACCGGTATGCCGTCATGGAGCGGCCAAGACCGCGACGATGAAGTCTGGGCGGTGGTTGCGTTCCTGGAAGCGCTGCCGTCAATGAAACCCGATGACTACCTGAAATATGCAAGCGGCAATAGCATCAATGATAGCGGGGCGAAAAACTATCCGGCTATCGAGGTTGCCAGGCAGGGCAGGCCCAAGATTAATCCCGGCGCATGTAACCGCTGCCACGATACCGACAATGCTCCGCCGACAAGTCCCTATGTGCCGAGCCTTGGCGGCCAGGATAAAGACTATTTGAAAAGAGCATTGCGCGAATATCACAGTGATCTGCGACAAAGCGGCTTTATGGAACCTATTGCCGTCGAACTTGATGATGAACATATTAATAATCTGGCGGATTACTACGCGTCGTTAAAGCTTTCAGTGAGTAAAACCACCCAAAGTTTATCTTCGAAAGAAACCGATCCGGGCCGCCAATTGGCTGAACAGGGTGATTTATCGCGCAAGATTCCGGCTTGCCTGTCCTGCCACGGGGCCAATAAACGTTCGGATTATCCTCGTCTTGCCGGGCAATCCGAGCAATATATCAGGCAGCAATTGCAGGTCTTGCAACGTGGAGTACGCGCAAAAACACCCTACGGCGCGATTATGACCACCATTGCCAAGCGCTTGACCGAACAACAGGCGGAAGCCGTGGCGGCATTTTTCGCGAGCCAATCATCGACGGAACGCACTGATCACAAAGCCGGGGAGGGGGGGCAAAAATGAAGTACGCATTTTGCTTGATGGTTTTATTGATCATTGCCGGCTGCGATGGCGGGCAATCCGCGTTTACCGGCCTGGGGCCGGTTTCATCGCGCATCACACTGTTGACCTGGATCATGTTCATCGGCGCGGCGTTGATAACACTTTTGATCTGCGCGCTGATGCTGATTGCAATAACCGGTCCTGCCGGTTGGCGTCACAAACTTACCCGTGAAAAAGCCATTGTTTGGGGAGGGATTATTTTTCCGGTAGTGACCTTAACGGCTCTGCTGGTCTACGGATTCCTGATTTTGAAAGCCGGGGCAGAGTTGGTCCAGGCCGAAAATCCGGTGCATATTTCGGTGGTTGGCGAGCAATGGTGGTGGCGGGTTATCTATAAGCACGACGATGGTCATACTACCGAAAGCGCCAATGAGCTGCGGATTCCTACAGGCCGCCCGATTGAAATCAAGTTATCGACGGCGGATGTGATCCACAGCTTCTGGATACCCGCTTATGCGGGCAAGATCGACATGATTCCGGGGCGCATCAATACCCTGCATTTGGTTGCCGATAAGCCCGGTATAGTCAGCGGACAATGCGCAGAATATTGCGGCGGCGCACACGCGCTGATGTCGTTTTATACCGTGGCGATGACGCCTGCCGATTATGACGACTGGCTTGCAAAGGAGCGGGGCGATGCGGCACCTGCGCTTGCAGGAGAAGGGGAGCAGATCTTTTTATCCAGCGGATGCGGTGGCTGCCATACGGTTCGGGGTACTCCGGCGGACGGGAAAATAGGGCCGGATTTGACTCACGTCGGCAGCAGGCAGTCGCTCGGCGCCGGTATTCTGCCAAACACGACGGAAAGCTTTGCCAAATGGATTAGCCGGCACAAAACAATTAAGCCGGAAAATTTGATGCCGCCTTTCGGCATTTTTTCTGAAAAAGAGCTTCAGTCTTTATCGTTATACCTAAATAGTCTGGAGTAATCTCAATGCTTAATATTGATGAAAATAGTCCTGTTGTTAAGTCCAAGAGGGTAAGTGAGTGACAAAAATAACCGAACAAAAGACAGCGCTACCCAACTCCTTACCGCGCCCCGAAGGCGAAGAGGAGCAACTGTTGCGCATCTGGGCTCAACCGACCGGCTGGCGCTGGTTCACGGCGGTCAATAACACAACGATAGGCTTGCTTTATATCGGCGCTGCTTTTACTTTTTTTGTTCTTGCCGGGTTGGCTGCTTTAGTGATGCGCACGCAGCTTGCTGTACCGGAAAATCATCTGGTCAGCCAGGATTTATACAACCAGCTTTTTACCATGCACGGCACCACGATGATGTTTTTATTTGCGGTACCGGCGATGGAGGCATTGGGAGTGTTGCTGCTGCCGCAAATGCTTGCCGCCAGGGATTTGCCGTTTCCTAGATTGAGCGCGTTTGCGGTCTGGGCCTACATCATTGGAGGCAGCGTATTTTTCAGTACCATCTTTTACGGTTTTATTTTCCTCAGCTGGTATTTCGGTATT
>CAZJOY010000189.1:0-8468 GCA_964547705.1 uncultured Methylobacter sp.
CGTTAGAAAAAGGCTATTACAAAAACGCAGGGCTTGAAGTAATTATCCATGAAGGTACGCCAGAAAAAAAATCGGTACAGGAAGTACTTCAAGGTCATGCTCAATATGGCGAAGCCAATAGCGAATTACTATTGGAACGATTACGCGGCGCACCGGTTGTCGCTTTGGCGGCAATATATCAACATTCTCCTTCTGTTTTAATCGCACGCAAAGATGCCGGAATTTTTTCACCTGATGATTTAGCCGGAAAAAAAATCATGATGATGGATCAAACCGTCGACGCTGATTTTGTCGCCATGTTCAATAATGAAGGCATTGACACAAGCCTTCTTCATATCATTCCCAGCAGTTATGAAATTAGCGATTTGGTTAAAGGTAAGGTCGATGCATTTAACTCATACCTCAGTAACGAACCTTATTTTCTAAAGCAACAAGGGATTGAATTTACTGTACTCAATCCACGCAATTATGGCGTCGATTTTTACAGCGACATTCTGTTTACAACGGAAGATGAGCTTAAACACCACCCCGAGCGCGTAAAAGCATTCCGACAAGCCAGCCTTGAAGGCTGGTATTACGCAATGGATCATCCGCAAGAAATTATTGATCTATTGATCAACAAATATAAAGTTACCAAATCCAGAGACCATCTTAACTTTGAAGCCGATGCAATACGCTCATTGATAATGCCCGATGTGATCGATCTTGGACACATGAATCCCTGGCGCTGGCGGCATATGGCCGAAACGTTCATAAAAGCAGGCATGGTTGAAAACGATCAATTTCTTCAAAATTTCAGCTATGACTCTGACCCCAAAGCCGACAAGGAAAAACTACTCAGATATATCAAGATTGCGGTAATCGCCGCTCTATTAACCGGTATTGTTACCTTAGGGTTACTGGCTTCCTATCGATCACTAAAACGAAGAAATCTGATAGCCGCCCGTAACGAAAGGCTTCTAACTCTATCCCATGAGGCAGCAGGAATAGGCTATTACGTAATCGACCTAGCGACCGGCTATTGGGAAAGTTCCCCTTTACTCGATCAGATTTTCGGCATCGAGGCAAACTTTGAACGAAAGGCTTCCAATTGGGCGACGTTGATTCATCCTGAATATCGTCAGCGTGCGCTTGATCACTATCAAGAAATCATCCGTAACCACGAAAAGTTTTCGATGGCGTATCAAATCATCCGCTCTAGCGATGCTGCAATACGCTGGGTCAACGCTCATGGCGACATTGAGTACGATAAACTCGGCAAGCCTGCACACATGGTAGTTACCATTCAGGACATTACCGAAAGCCACCAAGCAGAGCAACAGCTAGTCCGTCAACTCCGTTATTTGGATATCATGGAGCGCATATCCCGAATAAGCTCCACGGCCCGAAGTCTAGAGACCATGCTCGAAGGCGTACTCAAAGAAATCCAATCAATCTTTCAAGCTGACCGGGCTTGGTTTTTGTATTCTTGCGACCCCAACGCAAGCTTTTGGTCCATATCGATGGAGCATACACGCCCCGAATGGCCCAATGCGTTTGCAGGTAACATCAAAACTCCGGTCACCGAAGAAATTGCAGAACTTTTTCAATCGGCGCTTGAAACTGGGGTCCCCTTGCAATACGGCCCGACGCTGGATCTGGCCGTTCCAACTATATCGGCTGAGGCGTTCGCAGTAAAATCGCAACTGCAAATTGCACTTCGTCCGCAAATCGGCAATCCCTGGCTGCTAGGCATTCATCATTGCTCAGAAGCCTACATTCATGACTCTGACGATCAATGGATCTTCACCGAAATTGCACAAAGAATTACCGAAGCGCTGAGCAGCCTAATTTCTATCAAAAGCCTACGGGAAAGCGAAGAACATTTCCGCTTGCTCATTCAAAAGTCACCTGTTGCAATCGCTATAGCCAATAAGCGTGGTGGAGTCGATTTGCTGAATGACAGGTTTATCCAATCTTTCGGTTACACATTAAACGATACGCCAACACTGGATGCATGGTGGCCGCTCGCTTATCCTGAGCAATCCTATCGGGATCATGTCAAGGAAACTTGGGCAACGGCAATGGCAAAGGCTATCTCCGATGAAAACGAGTTTATGCCTATGGAGTTTAGAGTAACCTGCAAGGACGGTACGGTACGCGATATATTTTTTTACAATGCACTCGTCGGCGAGCGAATTCTGATATTTTTGGATGACATCACCGAACGCAAAGCCGTTGAAAATAAATTGCGCAATCGTACCAATGAGCTGGCCCTACAAAATCAAATCCTCCAATTAATTAACCAAGGGGGCGACCTGCCCCAGATATTGAATGAGTTAGCTCATCAAATTGAAGCGCTACATCCTAATATGTTGTGCTCGATTTTGTTGCTGGATGAAAACAACCGACACCTACGCCATGGTGCTGCGCCCAGTTTGCCGGACTTCTACAATCAAGCAGTTGATGGCCTGGCGATTGGCGATGGCGTGGGTTCATGCGGCACTGCGGCGTATCGAGGTGAAAGAGTCATCGTTAGTGATGTTAGACAGCATCCCTATTGGCAACCGTATCTTGATCTGGCCCGGTTAGCCGATCTGCAAGCTTGCTGGTCGCACCCGATTAAAAATAACCAGGGAGATGTACTAGGGACTTTTGCTGTCTACCATCGGCTGCCCACTCATCCTACCGATGCAGAAATCAACCTGGTCGATCACTATGCCGGCCTTGCTCAATTGGCAATTGAAAAAAATCGCTCAATGACCCAGATAGCAGAATCACTATCCGTATTAAAAGCCACGTTGGAATCTACCGATGAAGCAATCTTGGCTGTGGATATGAACAATAAATGGCTGCTGCATAACCAAAAATTTCTTGATTTGTGGCAAATTCCAAATGAAGCCGTCGCTACCGAGATAGGCGCCGAAAGACCGCCGTACAAATCCAGTCATATTTTGGCTCAACTTAAAGACGGCGAAGCTTTTGCCAGCCAAGTAACCAAATTGTACGCTACTCCCGAAGCTCATTCGTTTGATATTATTGAATTTAAAAATGGGAAAATTATTGAGCGCTACTCTATTCCCAAGATGATCAACAACAAAGTCGTCGGCAGGGTATGGAGTTTTCGCGACGTTACCGAACAAAAGCACGCCGAGGCTGAGCTTCGTATCGCTGCCACCGCCTTTGAGTCGCAAGAAGGCATGTCCATCACAGATGCCGATCAAATTATTCTGAAGGTCAATAAAGCATTTACCCGTATTACTGGCTATAGCCCGGAAGAAGTTATCGGACAAACTCATGCCCTGCTTAAGTCGGGCCGCCAAGATGCTCACTTTTATCGTGCGTTGCAATATAGCTTGGAAAAAAACGGATATTGGGAGGGAGAAATATGGAACCGGCGCAAAAGCGGGGAAATCTATCCTCAATGGCTTAGCATTACTACCGTTAGCGACGCTAACAACCGAATTACCAACTATGTTGCCGCATTTACTGACATTACCAAAGATAAAGAGGCGGAAGAAACCATTCATAATCTGGCTTACTACGATCCGCTTACGGCCCTGCCCAATCGCCGCCTGCTGTGGGAACGCCTGAAACATGGCATTAAAATGGAACGGCGTGACGGTAAACAGCTGGCGTTGCTGATGCTTGACCTAGATCGATTCAAAGCCGTCAATGACAGCATGGGACACTTGGCCGGTGACGAGTTACTGCAACAAGTCGCCGCCCGTATTAAAGCAAGATTACGCGATGTCGATATGGTCGCTCGTTTGGGTGGCGATGAGTTTGTCGTGTTGCTGGAAAATATTACGCATCCGGAAGATGCGGCTCGGGTTGCCGAACACATCGTCGCCGACTTAAGCCAACCTTTTCATTTACTCAAAAGCAATAATGTCCATCCCGATCTAGGCCGAAAAGTCAGAATCGGCGCCAGTATCGGCATCAGCTTATTCCCACAGCACGGTAACAGTCCTGAAACACTGCTGGATAACGCGGATATTGCACTCTACAGAGCCAAAGATGAAGGGCGTGGCTGTTTTGCCTATTTTTCCGAAGAGTTTACGGCCATCGCTCGTGAGCGCATCGCACTGGAAACCCGCTTACGCCGCGCTACTGAACAACGAGAATTGTGCGTTTATTATCAGGCACAAATAGACATCGAAAGCGGGCTGATAATCGGCGCTGAAGCGTTAGTACGCTGGCATGACCCAACCGAGGGATTGATTTCGCCGGCTAATTTTATCCCCGTTGCCGAAGAAACCGGCCTGATTGTCGAAATCGGCGCCTGGGTTCTACGCGAGACCTGCCGACAAGGCCGCCGCTGGATAGAAGCCGGCTTACCGCCGCTAACTTTAGCGGTCAATGTATCCCCTCACCAGTTCCGCCGTAGCAACATCAGCGCGTTGGTGGCCGAGGTACTGCACGAGACCGGCTTTCCAGCAGAGCAATTAGAATTGGAACTCACTGAAAGCGGTCTAATGGAAAATGAAGAAAAAGCTGTCGAGGTACTCAATAGTTTGCGCGCTCAAGGCGTTCGTCTTGCTATCGATGATTTCGGTACCGGTTATTCGTCTCTGGCCTATCTGAAACGCTTTCCGTTGGATGTGCTAAAAATCGATAAAAGTTTTATCGATGACATTCCTTCAGTTCAAGACGATATGGAAATTACCGCGACGATTGTTGCGATGGGACATATTCTGGGCTTTAAGGTCTTAGCGGAAGGCGTGGAAACGCTTGAGCAACTGGCATTCTTGAGAAAAAAAGGCTGCGACACTTATCAAGGTTATATAAAAAGCAAACCCCTACCGGCAGATGAATTTGCCCGGTTACTGCGTGAGCAGATCGATGTTAATAGCCTTACCTAGTACGAAGCCATCAAAGATTAACCCTTGAGTTTCAAATTCAAGCTAAAATAAGGTATCGGGATTATTGGATTGAGAACAGAAAACGTCAGATTTAAACTCGGTTTTTGAATTAATCAATATATAATCATGCAGTAATCATTGCTTAAGTAGTATTGCTTACTTCAATATAAACCAACCACAAAAGTGAACACATGTTAGTTATTGCTGGATATTTAATCCTCTCTATAGCAATTATGGGCGGATTTATAGGCGGCGGCGGACACCCCGGCGTTCTTTTCCAACCCTTTGAATTCATTATTATCATTGGTGCAGCCGTGGGGGCGTTCGTCTGCGGCAACTCTATGACTGTCATAAAAGCCGCCGTTAGCCAGGCCACAGCTACCTTAAAAGGCTCTCCATACAATAAAGAATATTATCTTGAACTGCTGCTGTGCTTTTATGCAATTACTACCAAAACGCGCAAAGAAGGCTTACTGTCGTTGGAAAGCATTATCGACGACCCGCACAGCAGCCCGGTCTTTTCACCCAAAATTCTCCATGACCACCATTTACTGGAATTTATCTGTGACAACCTGCGTTTGATCGTTACCGGGGTTGAGGTCTATGCGTTGGAAGAGTTGATGGATCAAGAACTTGAAACTCATCATGAAGAAGCTCATGCACCTATCAAAGCCGTCCAAAATATCGCTGACGGTTTACCGGCTTTTGGGATTGTCGCCGCTGTATTGGGTGTTGTGCATACCATGGAATCGGTTGGTATTCCACCCTCAGAATTAGGTAAGTTAATTGCCGCCGCTCTAGTAGGAACATTTCTCGGTATTTTATTGGCTTATGGCTATATCGGCCCCGTCTCGGCCGTAATGGCAGAACGTGCTGAAGCATCAAGCAACGTCTTTAAATGCGCTCAGAAAGGCTTACTGTGTTGTGCCAAAGGCGTGTCACCGGCTATGACAGCGGAATATATGCGCACGATGATTGCTTCCGCAATGCGCCCCGGCTTTTTGGAATTGGAAGAACAGTTAAGAGCCAATAAAGGTTAATTTAAAAAATGTCCGACCAACAACCCATCATCATAAAAAAAATAAAAAAAGGCGGCCATGCTCATCATGGAGGCGCCTGGAAGCTGGCGTATGCGGATTTTGTTACCGCTATGATGGCCTTTTTTTTACTGATGTGGTTATTAGGAACAACCAGTGAACCGGAACGCAAAGGAATTGCCGAGTATTTTCAAGATCCTTTCAAAGCCTCCACGGAAGAAAGAGGACTGGATGTTGGTGACCGGACCAGTATTATTCAAGCAGGTGGTTCGGATATTGCCTCACAAGATCAAGGGCAAGTTAACAAAGGCAAAACAGCTGAAGAAATAGAAATCACCCCTGAAGACATTGAACATAAAGCCGAAGAACTTGAAAAAGCAAAACTCGAAAACTTGAAGCAAAAAATTCAGGAGAAAATAGATGGAACTCCAGAATTAAACGAATACAAAGAGCAAATCAAGCTGGAAATAACATCCGAAGGCTTGAGAATTTTAATTGTCGACGCCCAGAACAGGCCCATGTATAAGTTGGCCAGTGCAGAACCCGAACAGCAAATCAAATTGATTTTGAGAGCATTAGCTCCGGTTATTAGCGAACTACCCAATAAAGTCAGCCTCAATGGGCACACTGACGCACGGCCTTTTCCAGCCAACCAGAAAAAGTATACGAACTGGGAACTCTCAAGCGACCGGGCCAACGCCGCTCGATACGAATTGACCCAAGGTGGGCTTTCCGAAGAAAAAGTTTTAAGAGTTATCGGATTATCGTCGAGTGTTCCATATAGTCCCTCTGCCCAGCCGCTGGACCCGGTTAACCGGCGAATTTCAATTATCGTTATGAACAGAAAGACCGAGCAAGAAGTTTTGGAAAGCGAGGGCGATAAAACGAGTGAGGAGAAGGAGCCTGCTAAGGAAACAGAGAAAAAACAGCATTAAAATTTATACGTCTATTAGCTTATTAAGATAAATGTTTGTTGATTACAGAGGGTAGTTTTTTAGGCGATTTAATACGCAGCTGTTTATTGACATTGAACCTGCCAAATACAACTTCAATATCACTGGTTGCCACTCCGAATTCTTTTGCCAGAAACCGAATCATATGATCCGTTGCCCTGCCCGCCACGGGCGCGGCAGTAACGCTGATTTTGAGTTGCGTGCCTTTAACCTTGCAGATAGCATCCTGTTTGGCGCTGGGCTGGCCGAGAACATTAAGCACTAAGTTTTCACCATCCCAGGCGCAGAAAGAATTTATTGCCAAGCCTTTGTTTTTCATGAATTCATGCGGTTGATTGTTTTATTACTAAAGCCTGACGAGGCATGTTGCCCCGTTCGAAATGTTTTGCTTGGCTAATATTCGGGCATCGCAAAACGTTAGGAGCGGGGGTTGCAAACCACGCTCCGCTTGGGACATTTTCACCAGACATACGATCTCTTTGATTTATTGTGTGATTAAGTGGAATTTATAACAATATCTAAACACAGTGAAGCGCATCAATTTCGAAAGATGATTAACTCTTAAGATTACGAAAGCCCCATCAAAAATATTCACTTATGAGCATGGTTTATAATCTCTGGAATCGTCTGCTCTTGCATTATATAATGCTAAGCATCTGTTAAATAAATGTTTATTATTATTTTGAATATAATAAATATGCCACCAAAATAACTCCATATCCTCTGGAAGTTTGTCTTTACATCTTACAATAAGCTCACTTAGGATCAAGCGAAGCTCTTCAGCCATCAATCGACAAATTTCAATATTAGGGTATATTCCTTTTGCACCTACTTCTCTATGTGCTAAAAATTTATCTCGGCAATATTTAACCTCATTCCTAAATCTTTCATATTGTATATCGTTGTAACCGACCGCATCCAATAACCGTTTTTTAACGGACTCTTTTGAGTATTCTTGAGCGACAGCAAGAATATCTGGCCTGCTAAAAAATTTTGAGTAGTGCAAATCATCTTTATGATTGCCAAATAAATGAAACCAGTAAATACATACTCCATCACCAAGTGCATTTTGAACTACAGTCCAAAAGTCTATTTCTGTACTAGTTGTAACCATCTCAAAGTAATACTCATCAACAACACAACGGTATGCTTTGTTTTCTATTTCATTAAGGCGTTTTAAAGTTTCTTTATCAAACATCCCATTAAAATCTAAAATCTGGAAACCTGAACCCCATCGTTCGTGATTGATGGTTTTTGTACCTTAGCCCTGTAGGCCGGAATAAGCCGGTTCGAGCGGTAGCGAGAACTGATGTTCCGGCAAACATCAGCCGAATTCGCCGGAAACGCCACCTCGCGCTACGCTTGGGTGGCCTTATTCCGGCCTACGCTACACCCAGCGGTTATCCCGAGTTTCCCGCATCAAATACACGGCAAACAGACTAATCGCCGCAGCCAATGAAACATAGCAACCAACCCAAGCCAGCCCGCCCTCGGTAACCAGCCGTTGCGCGATATAAGGGGCAAACGAAGCGCCAAGTATGCCGCCCAAGTTGTAGGCAGTTCCCGCACCGGTATAGCGCACCTTTGATGGAAACAGCTCCGGCAACAAAGCTCCCATCGGTGCGAACGTGGCT
>CAZJOY010000190.1:0-8449 GCA_964547705.1 uncultured Methylobacter sp.
GCTGAGTTGAGCAGCTTGTCTGCTCAAACGAAACTTATGCCCTCTGGGTATAAGCAATGTATCGCCTTTCATGAGGCAGGGCATGCCGCGGGAATTTATTTAAATAACAAAGCCAGAAATCTTCCGCCGGTTTTTTTTCAAATTATGTTCAAAGATTTGAATGGAGAGTCAGAAGAAGCCATCATGGTTTATCAAGTCGAACAAAATGAGTGTATTGCGAAAGTGAAAGGAGGACGGTCAATCAAATCACTGCCGTCTTCTATCGAGGCTTTAACCGATAAAACTATAGATCGCAATGACGCAGAAATGCCTTTAGTAAAGGATTATATGACCGCCTTTGAAGTAGATATTATCAACCTGCTAATTGGCCCGCTGGCCGAAGCTAAATATATTGCTGAGGCCGATGGTGAACTGTTTAGTCAGAAATTAGTTGATCTCGGGGCATTAAAAAATTATGGCGGCAGTTCCGATCTTGAACTTGCCTATGAATATTTACAATGTTTCTCCGCCTGCAAACAGCAGCAGGGCAAAAAATTGGCTGAGTTGTTTACCGCAGCGTTTAATTTCGTAACTGACCGGGCAAACTGGAAGGCAATTACTAAACTAGCCAACTATATTCTCAATAGCGATAAAAATATTATCAGCTGTGAAGAAGTGGCTTTGCTGTTTGAACATTAGATTAAGCATTGCCGATTTTAAAAGCCATGCCGATACCCAAAAACGCGTTGAAAACGCCTATCGAGACCAAGATCATTGAATTGCGAACAGCGGTAAATTCTCTACCGGCAGAACGATTAGCGAATACAACAGGATATAAATCCACAGCCGCTAGGCCTAAATAACCGGTTTTAGTGCAAGGTAATACCGGGCATGTTGTTTATGCCCGGTAAACTGTGGTGATAATAAGCCTAAAATATTTTTCGAATTTTCGTTGCAACAACACTGCAAACATCGCAAATAGGATATATAAGCCCTTCACTGGATGATTGAAACTGTAACTTTAATGGTAAAGAACCTGGCAACACTCCGGCCAGAACAAAATCGGCAGTATTGCCGGTATAGGCGGACTTTAACGTATTTCCGGTTGATTCAATGCCAGATAGATTTATTAAAACCACTTTATTATCTTTCTCGTGAATACTGTAATAATTGTTACTGTTTTCTATATCCTGCCAAATTCCATCATAAGTATTCATATCAGCTGAAAAACAGATATTAGAAAAAACAACAAGCGTTATTGCAGTTATTACTTTAAATATATTCATTTCATCCTCTTTTTCATATTAACCCAAACTACAACTCATCCAGGAAGCGTTTTGCCTTAACAATTTGACTGCCGAATCATTGTTACATTATGAAGTTAGCGATGTATGCAAGCCAAAGCTGAATCTTTTGTCAGCATAAACTTATGAGAAGAATATTTATTTTTAGGTAAAACTCCAATTAACCAAAGAACTAATGAAACCTTACAAAACTGTAACAAGATTAACGATCATCGACTTTAAAAAACGCCATGACCTGTTGCAGTTGCATGGCTTGGCCGCTCAGTTCTTCCGCTGTCGCGGCAAGCTGTTCCGATCCCGATGCATTTTGTTGGGCTGCTTTATCCAACTGCCCGACCGCGTCGCTGATTTGACCGATGCCTTGTGCCTGTTCTTCGGAAGAAGCGGTAATGTCTTCGACTAAGCCTGCGGTTTTCTGGATATTCGGCACCATTTTTTCCAACAAACTACCGGCTTCTTCGGCAATCTTGACGCTATTTTTCGCCAGACTATTGATTTCCTGTGCAGTTACGCGGCTGTTTTCCGCCAATTTCCTGACTTCGGCCGCAACCACTGTAAAGCCTTTGCCGTGCTCGCCGGCTCTGGCAGCCTCGATCGCCGCATTCAACGACAACAGGTTGGTTTTATAGGCAATGTCTTCAATCAAACCGATTTTGTCGGCGATCTCCTTCATCGCCTCTACCGTACGTTTCACCGCTTGTCCGCCACTGGTAGCTTCTTCCGCAACTTTCATTGCCATGGTATTCGTGACTTTGGCATTATCGGAATTTTGTTTAACCGATGCAGTCAACTCTTCAATAGAACTCGTAGTTTGCTCAACGCCGGACGCCTGTTCGGTTGCACTTTGACTAATCGCTTGCGCGGTCGCGCTGATTTCCTGCGAAGCACTGCCCAACGCATCGGAATTGGTGCGCACTTGCTGCACAACGCCGTTCAGTTGGTCGCGCATTCCTGTCATCGATTGCGCCAAAATACCAATTTCATCGTGTCGGTCGAGAGTAATACGGGCAGTCAAATCGCCGTCTGCCAAAGATTCTGCAAATTGCTGCATAGTCAGCAAGGAACGCGAAATGCCCCGAACCAACATAAAACCAATAAAAATAGACAGCAACAGGCCCCCTACCAACAGTACTATCGAAATAAAACGGCTATTGTCATAACGAACTTGAGCCGCCTCATATTCCTGCTTGGCAACATCCAATTGTAATTGCAGCAACGCATCAATACCCTTTTCAACAGGTACAAACAATGGGCGTACAGAGTCTCTAACGGTTTTTTCCGCAGCTTCGATATTTCCGGCAAGCAGGTATTCTGTAGCGGGATTTAATCCTTCAACGACAAAACGCTTTCGATCCAGGGCAAACTGATCGGCCAGCTTCTTTTCATCAGCAGTCAGGAAGGTCGCCATATACTCAACCCATATCTTGTTAATATCGATAATATTTTGCCTGACAAGTTCGGCGTTTTTCTGAGCTTCTTCCTTGAACGCCAACGAATTCGCAAGAGCGAGGCGGTTAGCGAGTATTTTTGCCTTGATTTCACCCAACTGTCCCATCGGGGCAGTCCGATCGACATAAACGGTATGCAAGCCTTCATTAGCCTTTTTCATGCCGTTCAAGCCGAGTACTCCTAATGTAATGGCAAGTAGCGACATAAGCCCCAAAACTAAAATCAGCCGGGCTTTAATAGTAAGGTTGTTTAACATGAAGGCAACTCTCCCATGGCGTTATTATTTTTATCAGGATTCATAGTGTTATATGCTGATATTGATGTAATCTCAAAAAAATATCCAGATAAAATTCATCCAAAGAACAAGGATGATGCTCACCGGGCCACTGTAAAGATCGATGGGATTGTTATCGATAGCCGTAAAAACGGGTCGCAAATACTGGCCAAACTGAATAATTACCGGCAGGCGCCCAGGCAAAGGTCGCGTATCATGACTTCCTCATCGGCCGGGACGATCAGTACGGGTTTGTAACCGGCAAGGCCGATTATATTTGCCCCGGACCGATTAGCCGCCTGATCCAAGGCAAATCCGAGAAATGCCAACGGTTCGCAGATTTTTTCGCGGACTTCGGCGGCATGTTCACCGATACCGCCGGTAAAAACCAGCGCATCAATGCCGCCCGCCTTGGCCGCGAAGCCGCCGATTGCCGCTCTTACTTGGCGACAGAAGTATTCAACGGCGAATTGGGCATGTTCACTGCGGCTGGAAAGCAGTTCGTTCATTTCAGAACTTTCGCATCCGGACAAAGCCAGCAGTCCCATCTTATGAAACACCACATCGCTCAATTCCTCGGAGTTGTATCGTTTCGCCAACTCCAGCATCACACCGGGATCAATATCGCCGCTCCTCGTGCCCATCGGAATGCCACCTGCCGGAGTGTAGCCCATCGAGGTGTCCACCGATTTCAGGTTTTCCATCAGGCAAAGACTGGCTCCGCTACCCAAATGGGCGACGACAACTTTCCGATACGCCATCTCGCCCAAAAATCCTTCAAGCATTTTGGCGATATAGGCGTAATTCAGGCCATGAAAACCAAAGCGGCGAAAGCCTAGTTCATTCGGAATCGGCAAACGTTTAGCTAAATCGGGCATGGTCGTATGAAAAGCCGTATCGAAGCAGACGATTTGCGGCGCATCGAAACGTTGCCGGCACAAATCCAGCCCCAGCAGGTTGCCCGGCAAATGCAGCGGGGCAAGATGAACCAGCCCTTGTAGCCGGGAATGTTCGGCATCGTCAACCCGTCTTGCCGGATCGCTAATATCGCCGCCATGGACAAAACGATGACCGACCAGATCCGGCAGTTCACCTGCCAGATCGTGCAACAGCAGGTCGAACGCTTCCTGTTGGCTGCGTACATGCTCATAGCGAAAATTGCGCCGCGTACCGTCAGCCGAAAACAGGCTCGCCTTGATAGAAGACGAGCCGCTGTTGATCGTTAGAACCGAGCGATTCATTAATACGGCCACACCCAGTTATCGACTTCAGGCAGATCGGTGCCATGCTCGTAAGCATAATTGCGGCATTCGATCTGCATGTCGCGCATGCTTTCCTTCACATGAGCGCCGGATACGCGTAAGGCCGGGACGCGGTTAATCGCATCGATCACAAGGCTAAAACGGTCGATCTCGTTCTGGATCGCAAGTTCCAACGGCGTATTGATACTGACCTTCTCCTTGTAGCCGCGTACATGCAAGTTCTTGTGGTTGTTGCGGCGATAGGCCAAGCGATGAATCAACCAGGGATAACCGTGGAAATTGAATAAAACCGGTTTGTCCAATGTAAACAGACTGTCAAAATCCTTGTCCGATAAACCGTGTGGATGCTCTGTTTCAGGCGTCAGCTTGTACAGATCAACGACGTTAATGAAGCGAATCTTCAGTTCGGGGAAATTCTCGCGCAACAGCACCACTGCGGCCAACGCTTCCTTGGTAGGAATATCGCCGACGCTGGCGATCACTAAATCCGGCTCGACGCCTTGATCGTTACTCGCCCAACCCCAGATGCCGATACCCTTCGTGCAATGTTTAATCGCGGCGTCCATGTCCAAAAATTGCAGATGCTTTTGCTTGTCGCAGACGATCACGTTGATGTAATTGGTGCTCTTCAAGCAATGATCGGCAACCGACAGCAGACAGTTCACATCCGGCGGCAGGTAAATACGCGTCACTTCGGGACTTTTGTTGACGACGACGTCGAGAAAACCCGGATCCTGATGCGTAAAGCCGTTGTGGTCCTGGCGCCATACGGTCGAGGTAATCAGCAGATTTAGCGACGATACCGGTGCGCGCCAAGGCACTTCCTTGGACATCGCCAGCCATTTGGCGTGCTGGTTGAACATCGAATCGATTACGTGCACGAAAGCTTCGTAAGTGGAGAAAAAACCGTGGCGGCCGGTCAGCAGATAACCTTCCAGCCAGCCTTCCAGCGTGTGCTCGGACAACATCTCCATGACCCGCCCGTCCGGCGACAGTTCGCCGCCACCCGCGTCTTCCGGCAGGTAGTCGGCCAGCCAGGTTTTCTTGCTGGCTTCATAGACGTCGTCCAGCTTATTCGAGCTGTTTTCGTCCGGGCCGAACACGCGGAAATTATTCATGTTCAAGCTCATGATGTCGCGCAGGAATTTACCTAGCGGACGCGTGTTTTCTGCACTGGTGGTTCCCGGTTTGGTTACAACAGCGGCATAATCGCGGCAGTCCGGCATATGCAGCGCTTTACGCAACAACCCGCCATTGGCGTGAGGATTGGCGCTCATGCGTCGTGCGCCTTTGGGAGCCAAGGCTTTCAGTTCGGGTAACAAGCGGCCGCTCTCGTCGAACAATTCTTCGGGCTTGTAGCTACGCAACCAGTCTTCCAACTGATTGAAGTGTTCCGGAGTATCGCGCACATTGCCAAGCGGCACTTGGTGAGCGCGCCAGAAGCCTTCCACTTTCTTGCCGTCGACTTATTTCGGCCCTGTCCAACCTTTGGGGCTGCGTAATACAATCATCGGCCAACGCGGGCGAACCGGCTGACCACTGCTGCGCGCTTCCTGTTGAATACGGCGAATCTCCAGCACGCATTGCTCCATCGTCGCAGCCATGGCCTGATGCATCGTGTCAGGGTCGCTACCTTCGACGAAATAAGGTGTCCAGCCGTAACCTTTGAACAGGTTTTCCAGTTCTTCGTGCGAGATGCGCGACAGGATGGTCGGGTTGTTGATCTTGTAGCCGTTCAGATGCAGGATTGGCAGCACTGCGCCATCACGGATCGGGTTCAGGAATTTATTAGAATGCCAGGACGTAGCCAGCGGCGCGGTTTCGGATTCACCGTCGCCGACCATTACCGCAACGATCAAATCCGGATTGTCATAAGCGGAACCAAAGGCGTGAGAAACGCTGTAACCGAGTTCGCCACCTTCATGGATGGAACCCGGAGTTTCTGGCGTGCAATGACTGCCGATGCCGCCCGGAAAGGAGAATTCCTTGAAAAACTGGCGCATGCCGTGATCGTCTTCGCTCTTGTTCGGATACGTTTCGCTGTAAGTGCCTTCCAGATAGACCGGACCAAGTATGCCCGGCGCGCCATGTCCTGGACCAGCCAGAAAAATAGCGTTCAGGTCGTATTTGTTAATTAATCGATTAAGGTGGATATAGGTAAAAGAAAGGCCGGGACTTGCCCCCCAATGACCCAACAAACGATTTTTCACATGCTCTATTTTCAGCGGTTCGCGCAATAGCGGATTGTCGCGCAAATAAATCATGCCTGCGGCAAGATAGTTGCAGGCCCGCCAGTAGGCGTCAATAGTGCTGATTTCTTGTTGGGATAGCTTTGTTGCTTCTGTGGTCATGATTGATATACCCGGACTGGTTTTATATGGAACAGTTAATTCTCGACATTAAACTCTTTCACTGTGACGCCTGTATGACAGCCGACTGAGAATACAGAGCAATCGCTCTGAATGGAAGTAGCACATGGACAATTTAATGAGCTGTTAACTGAATATCTTGTCGACGTTTTTAGCATCAATTCTTTATTAAACATGCTATCAGGAATACGACAGTTCACTTGATTTTAAGTAATTTAAAAGAACTAACAACAATTGTTGACTTGCCAAATGATAATCATTATTATTTGAACCCATGAATAAAAAACCTATTTCTTCATTCGAATCATTGGATATAGCGTTCTCTACACAGCAGGACGCCACTCCAACTTTGCGACAACGTTTACAAAGCACGGAGCTGTTCGGTACAGCGCGCGAGGTTGTGATTGAGCATGCGGGTGAAGAATACCGATTGCGTTTGACGCGTCAGGGCAAGTTAATCCTGACCAAGTAATTTACTTCGTGCACTTTATTGTCGGCAGGCTATTTTCTTCTCCGGCAGTCCATCTCTCCTCCTGATAGTGAGGAATGAGCATGCCGACAATAAAGTGCAAACAGTAAAAATCAACTAGCCAGCCATCCAATACATTCGGGTATTGGTAGCCAGCCAATGTTAGAAGCGCACTGTGAGTATGCAGTGTCGTCTAATCGCTGCACACAGCAGCTTCGGCAGACTTTTTCTGCCTAACATTTGGATGGTGAAATCAATGAATTCAAATAAACCGCATAAAAAAGTGAGCCTCTCCGATAGCGGCGATTGTCGCGTGGTATTTTGCCCGGATTGCGGCACCTTAGAGATCAATTTGGGCGCCTCAACGATACGCACCGACTATCAGTCGTTACAAGTACTTAGTTCAGTCTTAAACCACGCCAAAGTACGTCTTGCCAATATCCATGATGCTTCGGCAGGAAATGACACGACTCAACAAATGAAGAGGATCGGCCGTGTTCACTAAAATGATCCTTCACACAACCACTTTTCATTTCCTTGAAACCCGCCCTGCCCCGCTATTGGGAAATATGACTCACAATGGAGCTACGCGCATCGACAACCCGCCATGGATTGCGTTAGGCCTCGTGCTGTGCGCGCATCTGGCGGTGTTTGCGGCATTGCGGTCACAACCGCAGTCTGTACCCGTAGAGACAATCCCCGAACCGATCATGATTAGCTTGTTGACCGAGCCGCAAGCAGCGCCGCAACAGCCGACGCCTCCTCCAGTGTCGATAGAAAAGCCGCAAAAAACCATCAAAAAGCCAGTCAAAGCGCCGGTCAGTAAACCTGTTGTACCGGTCATAAAGCAAGCCAATCAGCCAATCGCTCCGCCTGTCGAGCAGACTGCCCTGCCCGCACTCTCGACAAACTCGCCAGCGGTTGCCGAGTCTGTGACGAAGCCAATAAGCAAGCCTACTGATACGCAGACATTTCAATCGCCAAGTTTCAATGCTGCTTATTTAAATAATCCGGCGCCGAATTATCCGTCGATCTCGCGGCGATTGGGCGAAGAAGGCTTGGTATTGCTCCACGTACAGGTAACCGCGGACGGCACCGCCGATTCCGTAGCACTGCAAACCAGCAGTGGTTCGGACCGGCTCGATCAGGCTGCGCTGGAAGCGGTCAAGAAATGGCAATTCGTTCCCGCCAAACGCGGCGAACAATCGGTTAGCGCATCGGTTGTTGTACCGGTCAGATTCTCAATAGAAGGATAAAGTCATCATGCAAGCAGAATATCTCTTAGACAACCTGAAATTCGTCAGCGAAGGCGGAGCCGTCTCGATTACCATAGCAGCAGGACT
>CAZJOY010000191.1:0-8425 GCA_964547705.1 uncultured Methylobacter sp.
CGCCGCGATATTTTTCGGCAATTTCCAGCAATTTATCGGTGCCGCTGCCGTCATGAGTATTTAATATGACTTCTTCAACCGCTTCGCGCAGGTCTTTCGGAATATCTTCATAGATCGCCAACTGCCCGGCATTGACGATGCCCATATCCATGCCCGCTTGAATCGCATGGTATAAAAATACCGCATGGATTGCTTCCCGTACCGGGTTGTTGCCACGGAACGAAAACGATACGTTGGATACGCCGCCGGAAATCAGTGCGTACGGCAAGGTGCGTTTGATTTCGGCAGTAGCTTCGATAAAATCCAGGCCGTAGTTGTTGTGTTCGTCGATGCCAGTGGCGACTGCGAATATGTTGGGGTCGAAAATAATGTCTTCGGGCGGGAAGCCGATTTGTTCGGTCAGGATTTTATAAGCCCGTTGGCAGATTTCGATTTTTCTGGCTTTGGTATCCGCCTGCCCTTGTTCATCAAAAGCCATCACGATAACCGCCGCGCCGTAGCGACGCACCAGTTTGGCATGCTTGATAAATGCTGCTTCGCCTTCTTTCAGCGAAATGGAATTGACTATACCTTTGCCCTGGATGCATTTAAGCCCGGCTTCCAAAATATCCCATTTGGACGAATCCAGCATGATTGGCACTTTGGCTATATCCGGCTCGGACGCGATCAGCATTAAAAAGCGTACCATCGCTTCTTTGGAATCCAGCATGCCTTCATCCATATTGATGTCGATAATTTGCGCGCCGTTTTCGACTTGCTGTTTGGCAACATCCAATGCCGTTTCAAAATCACCTTCAACAATCAACCGCTTGAATACTGCCGAACCGGTCACGTTGGTGCGCTCGCCGACATTGACGAATAACGAATCGGGGCCAATATTTAAAGGCTCAAGTCCTGATAACCGGCACTGTTTTGGTATTTCGGGAATTTTTCTGGGGCTATTGTGTTGTAAGGCCTCAACTATCGCTTTGATATTCGCAGGCGAGGTTCCACAACAGCCGCCGATAATGTTCAAGTAGCCGTTTTTCGCCCAGTCGGCCAACTCTGCGGCCATCGCTTCGGGCGTTTCGTCGTATTCACCAAATTCATTAGGCAAGCCTGCATTAGGATGAGCGGAAACATACGTGTCGGCAATGCCCGATAATTCATCGATATGCTGGCGCAGTTCCGTTGCGCCTAATGCGCAGTTAAAACCGAACGAGATCGGCTCGACGTGTTTAAGCGAATTCCAGAATGCTGCAACAGTTTGACCGGAAAGCGTTCTGCCGGAGGCATCGGTAATTGTGCCGGAAATCATCACCGGCAGTTTGTAGCCGATCTGTTCGAAATATTGTTCAACCGCAAAAATGGCGGCTTTGGCGTTCAGGGTATCGAACACGGTTTCAATCAAGATAATATCCGCGCCGCCGTCGATTAAGCCTTTGGTTGCCTCTATGTAAGCTATGACCAAATCGTCGAAAAAAATGTTGCGAAAGCCCGGATCGTTGACATCGGGCGACATCGATGCCGTGCGGTTGGTAGGGCCTAATACGCCGGCCACAAAACGCGGTTTTTCCGGCGTCTTTTGAGTGTATTCATCGGCCGCTTGCCTCGCCACGCGAGCCCCGGCAACGTTGATTTCATAGGCCAGCGCTTCCATTTTGTAATCGGCCATTGCAATGCTGGTCGCATTGAAAGTGTTGGTTTCCACGATGTCCGAACCCACTTCAAAATAAGCGCTATGAATCGCTTTAATGATATCCGGTTGGGTTATCGATAACAGATCGTTATTACCTTTAAGATCGACTTCCCACTGGGCAAAACGCTCGCCGCGATAATCTTTTTCTTCTAATTTGTAACTTTGGATCATCGTGCCCATCGCACCATCGAGAAATAAGATACGCTGGGTTAATTGCTGCTTTAATAGTTCTGTTTTGCTCATAGGAACGGCCAAGGTGTTATTGGTTTTGGATATAATCATTGCTTAAAAAACAATCAAGCACTATTATTTTTACTATTTTTTGCCGGAGATGACCATGTCAAAACCAACAATTACTCAAGTCATAAGAAGCGTTCTAGCTGCCGTTATTGGCATACAAAGCGACGCTAACAGGCAAAGAGATTTAAAAGAGGGACATCTTTCAGTATATCTTATCGGGGGAGTGATTTTTACCGTACTTTTTGTTTGGGGCTTGGTATTTCTGGTTTCCAGTATTTTAGGTAAATAGTATTTACAGCCTAAAAACAGCACTACCATAAAAAAAGCCCAAGCATTACTTGGGCTTTTTTTTATGACCAACTTTACGTTTTTACTTTTCAGCCGATGTTTTAAAACTTTGTTTGATGCTTTGAAACATTTCTTTAAGGTCGCCAAATAAATTGCCAACGGTAATAGCTTCTTTGGTAATAAATTTTACCCGAATCAGAGCAGCTGTTAAAAAGCCGACGATAGACGGCATTAATTCCAAGTACACGGAAAGCAGAACGCCTCCAAACCCTTGAAAGCCACCTTCATTTTTTCTATCCCCGATAGTAGTTAAATCACGCTCGTAATCACCACCACCTTCACCGCCTCTGATTGCCTCTAAAATATAAAGGTTGATATCGATGAAAGCTAGCTGCACTACAAAAAAAGCTACCGCACCAATCGCGACCCACATCATTACATTACTCGTTTTTGCTCTCATAGCTGACTGGTAAATCCAGAGAGCTACAAAAATCATTACAATGCCACCTATCATAGCTATATCCTTTTTTAAGTTATTTTTTTGTTAGAAAGAAGAAATATGTACACTTTAATATCATGTCTGAACCCTCTTTTTCAACCACTTTGCAGGATTCATATTTTTCTCGTCCAGGAGCGGACTGTTTTTTGATTTCTCCATTTTCGATGGAATACTTTAATACAATCTTTAACGCACTAATCCGTCCTGCGACATCGGATGCAGATGAAATTAGCGTTCCATCCGCCTTAAACTCCCATTCCTGAGTCACAGCTTTTTTCGGGCTAGTTAACGAAACCGCTTCGTCATGAAGATTCCATTTCCCTAAAATTTCGGAATTATCTTTTAGTTGAACGTCAGCATTTGCCGATAACGTAAAGAAAATTGCGACCAGTGGTAATATTTTAACGCATTTATTCATTATAATTCCTTATCTTAAAATGTATCAGCACTCAAAAAACAGATTTTAAACTATACCACATCGGCTATCGAGCACTAAATTTCTACGAAGAACAATAAATAAAACCGCATAACAAGCATAACAATAAGCCTTGACTTTAACTTTCCCTAAAGTATTATGCTCATTCCGTTTGCTATGTACTTAGCATTATTTCTAAAATACAAAATTATAGGTAGGACATCCCATGGGAGCGATCTTAGATATCACCGAAATGTTAAAAGAACCAGCTGGTATGGTTGGCGCGGTTGTAGTTATAGCCGCAGGCTACTTCCTCGTAAAGTGGGTATTCGCCGAGCACCCAGACGACGAAAAATAAGTCGTCAACCGATTTAATCTTAACTTAGGCCGCACATCTCAATTCTTCGTGAATTGAGTGCGGCCTTTGTTTTATCTGCATGTTTCAATACATAAACCCTACATTTCTTATATAATTTATACATTCTCTCGTTTTTCTGAATTACGAAATGTATAAACTTATATCCAGCAAAGTTTTAGAACTTCATTCCAAGCAGGCTCCCGCCACAGGCATAGGCTTATTTCGGATTTTCTACGGCTTAATCACTCTGCAGGAAATCGCTTTCCTGTTATATTTTAATCACTTAATTTTCGACCCTATCCCTTATATAGATGTCGAATTCCCGATGATTCCTTTTTTCTTGTGCCTCTGGGCCGTTATTGCTGTCTTTGTCGCGATTGGTTACCGCTACCAATCTGCTGTGACTTGCAATTTTATTATTTGGATCATTTTTGTTAATTTTACTCCGATGCAGCGGGATTTTGATGGGGGCTTTGATTTATTCATGATCGGAGCGGGATTTTTTCTACTTTTTATGCCTGGGGACCGGGCATTTTCAATAGATAATCTTCGACGCAAACTGAGTACGCCCTTTACTCATTACAGCGCCTACCCAAAACCAACCGTTTCAGCGCTTGCCTACACCTTGCCTGTCGCTATTTGCCTCGGCTTTCTTTACTTTGATTCAGCCATACATAAAATGTTTGCCGAACATTGGCGTAACGGCCTTGGCACCTGGCTACCTGCGACACAGCCTTATTATGTGTCAGCCATCGATATGTCGTACTTGCTGAACAATAAGACTCTACAGAACTTTCTTGGCTACACCATCTTAATCTTCCAATTTACTTTTATCTTCTTTTTTACCCAGCGTCAGTTGCGCATAGTCTATTTACTGATCGGTCTTGGACTTCATCTTGGCATCACCCTGTCTTTCAATATTTATCCTTTTGGCCTAGGGATGCTCAGTATTTATACCTTATTAGTGCCATTTAAGTGGTGGCGCTGTATTGCTCAACTCGTTACCGCAAAGCAGCCGTCCCTTACCGTATTTTATGATCAGCTATGCCCTTTGTGTAATCGCACCGTCCTAATTCTTAATCATTTTGACATATTCAACCGTATTGACTTTAAGAGCGCGCAAGAATACGCAGCACACTACCCAGAGCTTGCATCCATCAATAATGAAATGCTGTTAACCGATTTGTACGCACTGAATGATCGGAATCACATTTATTCAGGAGTTGATACTTATGCCCAGATATTTATAAAGATGGGATATTTATCACCTATCGGCGTTATTTTGAGTCTTCCAGGAATTCATCAATTTGCGTTAAAAAAATACCGGTCTATCGCCGATACACGTAGCCGCATTCCATGCACATCTGCTTGTCTTGTTCCACAAGCCTTGCCGGATAACACCCTTTACCATCGATTCTTCGAAAATGCAGCCTCACTAAAACCAAACGCATTTTCCAGAAAACTTGCGAAACTATTGCTTGCCCTGCTTGTCTTGCAATTAAACAGCTCTGTTCATTATGGGCTTATTTACAGACTCAATGCTGACAAACCTCAAAATCCGGTTTCACAAGCCAGTAACGCTATTTTAATGTTTTCACAGACGTTCTTAGGCATAACTCCACACGCGCTTTATTTACACGACCATTTTGCAGGCTACGACCATATTTTGGCGATCACTTACACCGATGAAAATGGCGCTGAACATTGGCTACCTTTTATCAATCAAGAAGGCAGGCTTCTTGCTCCCAACTGGGGTCGTGTTCATTCTATGTGGGCCAACATTGCTGTAACGCCAAACATTGACAACAAACGCTTACACAAATTCATTATGAAAGTCACTGCGTTCTGGGGGCAGAAAATCGGTTTAAATCTTGATAAGGTCGTTTTCAATATAAAACTCAAGAGAATCAGCGCACCGTCTTACTGGGTTTATGATCAATTGCACAAAAATTTTGCTTCTCCATGGACGACCATCGGCACGGCGAAATGGGCCGATAACCGGATCTCTTTTGACCTGCCTGACAATATCAATCAGCTTTAATTATTCAGTTTTTATTATTGCATCATCATTCCAGTCATGATATAAAATGCATGTGCTTTAATTAATGGCGCAAATTAATAAAAATAATTGAAACCCCTTTGGAGGATATTCGTATGAATAAAATTTTATCTGTTATAGCTATGGCATTAATGATTGTTGGCTTATCTGGCTGCCTGGATGATCCAGATAAATCTGCACAAAAAGTTTCTAGTTCTATCCAACTATAAATAGAACTTTCGGCAGTACCAAAAAACCCAGTCTATAGGCTGGGTTTTTTGTTTATAAAAATACGATCAATTTGCTCGTCAGCACCCTCTATTCATATAGGCATAGCTCCGCCTAACTTTTATTACAAGCTCGCTGTAAACATATTTTAGCTCTCAATACCAAAAAGCTTTAAAAACTCCCCAGCCCCACTATTTCTTCCAAAATTCCGGTACAAATAAAATAACAATGGAAAATATCTGCACCCGGCCTAAGAGCATTGCAAAGGTACAAATACCCGTCTGAATATCACTAAGACTAGCGTAATTAGTCGCCGGACCTACTTGATTAAGACCCGGACCAGCGTTGTTAAAACAGGCGATAATAGCCGAGAAAGCGCTTATAAAATCCATTCCGCTTAACAGCAACATAAATACCAAAATCACGATACTGATAAAGTACAGAAAAATAAACCCTGTCACTGAAGCAACAATTTTATTATTAACCACCGTATCGCCGATCTTCATGGATCTAACGGCAAAAGGGTGGATAAATTTGAATAGCTCCAAACGCGCCTGCTTCATCAGAATAATGGTCCGAATCATCCGAATACCACCACCAGTGGAGCCTGAGGAAGCCGAAACACAACTTAAAAATAACATCCACATCGGCACAAAAATAGGCCACTGATTAAAGTCCTGAGTAGCAAAACCGCAATCGGTAGCAATAGTAACCAAATTAAACGTCGCATGGCGTAAGGCGGTAAAAAAGTCCGGATAGGTGCCCGCATGCCACAACACCGCCGCCGTCATTACACAGCTCCCCAACACCAGAGCAAGAAAAGCCCTTGCCTCCCTGTCATCAACATAGGGATTGAATGAAAGTTTTCTAAGAGCCACAAAATGAGTGGCGAAATTGATTGCCGCCAGCAATTGGAAGGTAGTTAATACCATCTCGATAGGTAACGAATTGAAAAATCCGACACTACTATCATGCGTGGAAAATCCACTTAAACTCATCGCGGAAAAAGCATGGCAAATAGCGTCAAACCAACCCAAACCCGCTAAGCGCAAAGCAATAATACAAGCCAGAGTAATCCCCGCATAGACCAGCCATAAAGCTTTTGCGGTTTGCGCTATGCGAGGCGGCAAGTCCGATTCTTTAACTGTTCCCGGCGATTCCGCAATATACAATTGCATACCGCCGATACCCAAAATAGGCAAAATCGCTACCGCAAAAATAATGATGCCCATCCCTGCTATCCAACATATCTCATGCCGCCAGAGGTTAATCGACATAGGCAACTGATCAATACCGCTAAATACGGTTGCACCGGTCGTAGTCAGGCCGGAAACGGTCTCGAAATAAGCATCGACAAAGCTGAGCTCCGGCAAATACATCATCAGCGGCAAAGTGCAAAAAACCGGTATGATTGACCAAGTAATCGCTACCAGCAAAAAACCTGTTTGCCGGGTTACCTTTTTTGGAATACGTAGCGTTGGAATAAACATCAAGGCGCCCAACAACATAGTAATCAAAGAACCTTGGTAAAAAGCATTCGTAGCACCGTCATCAGCTATAGCAGAAGTCAGCCAACAGGTGGCCATTAAACCACTGAACCCTACGGTAACTAAACCGAAGATATTGATGATAGTAAAGATAACATTCATGAGTGCGTTTGCAGTTTAAGCAAAGAACAACGGAAAGATATTGATACCCCCCCTTCCACCTTGCGCATTAGAGAGGTTGAAATTTTTTCTCAATGTTTACGACTAACTTTTTATCCATCGCGAACATCACCACATGATCACCTTCTTCAAACACCGTCTCATGGTGAATCGAAATGACTTGCTGATCACGAATCAGCGCCCCCATCACAATGCCTTCAGGGAAATTAATAGAATCCACCCGAAACCCTACGACAGAATTCAAATCATGACTTTGGTGCGCAATCGCCTCAATAGCCTCAGCGGTGCCGCCGCATAGCGAACTGACTTGCGCCACGTCACCGCGGCGTACATGTTTTAGAATACTGCCGAGTGTCTCCTGATTAGGCAGCACTGCGACATCAATTCCTGTTCCTGGCAAAAGCTTGCTATATGAAACATGGTTGAGCAAACAGATAGCCTTGCGAGCACCCAAACTTTTTGCTAAAGAGGCAGAAACGATATTAACACCATCATTTTCGGTGAGCGCGCAAAACAAATCCGTACTATCAATAGATTCATCAATCAACATAGCTTCATCGGCGCAATCGCCTAAAAGTACCACTGCATGATCAAGATCATTAGCTATCTTATGAGCACGACGGGGATCTTTTTCGATGATTTTCACCTGATGGTCATTTTCCAACGCCAGCGCTAAACGCTTGCCGACATGACCTCCGCCGGCAATGATAATTCGCTTTAACGGCGCTTCCAGCTTATTCAATTCCTTTAATACTCGACGCACTTCTTCACGAGGCGCCACGAAAAACACTTCATCGCCGGTTTCAATAACGGACTCACCGTTCACTGTCATCGGGATGCCTTGCCGAAAAATAGCCACCACGCGAATTTTACCGCCAACCAAGCGTTCTTTCAGGGTCTTGATTTTTTTGCCCGTTAAAGAACCGTCCGCCACCACTTTAACTGAAAAAAGACGTACCAAGCCATCGGCAAAATTGGAAATATGCTGAACACCGGGAAACTCAATCAAATTAC
>CAZJOY010000192.1:0-462 GCA_964547705.1 uncultured Methylobacter sp.
GCAGTTTCGCGACGAGGCCGGTGCAGCCTGTCTGGTGTGAGGCACCCAAGCCTTTGCCGTTCGCACCGTGGAAATATTCGTGGAATAGCAGGTGATCTTTAAAGTGCTGGTCGTGTTGCAGTCTTTCGTCATGACCGTAGGCGGGTGTACGCCCGTTTTGATCTTTGCGGAAAAGCCGGGTCAGCCGCAGAGATAACTCATCGGCTATTTCATTGATGGATAGAAAAATACCGGAACCGGTCGGGCATTCTATTTTAAAGCTCTCGCCGTAGAAGGTAGCAAAACGCCTTAGCGAAGTGATCAACAGATAATTGACCGGGAACCAGATAGGGCCTCGCCAGTTGGAGTTGCCGCCGAACATGGCGGATTCGGCTTCGCCGGGCTGATAGTAGACGCTCATCGGCGAGCTTGCGCAGCTCACTATATAAGGTTGGCCATGATGAGCGCGCGACAAGGAACGCA
>CAZJOY010000192.1:472-8352 GCA_964547705.1 uncultured Methylobacter sp.
AACGCACGCCTTAGTCGGATAGAAACTCAGTTTTTTCGAGCATTCGCCGCAACAGCTTTTTCATCCGGTGGCCGCCAAGCAGGGACAGCAAGTGGCGGTTGCCTTTTCCCGGCACGTTCCAATCGGCAACTAGCGATGCCAAATCGGGACGGTAATCGAGAAACCATTTCATACGGCGTTTGAAGTCAGGCAGCTTATCCAGTAATTCCGGTTCGATAATCTCTACCGCATAAAAAGGGATCAAGCCGATCATCGAACGGACTTTGAGTGGGATCATTTTACCGTCGGGAGAGCGCAGTACATCATAGAAAAACTGGTCTTCTTCGTCCCAAAGGCCGATACATTGGCATTGTTCGCCGCCGATGTTGTCCATCGCTTTGGTGATGTAGAGGAAGTGTTCGAAAAACTTGGTGGCGATATCTTCATAAGCACGATCATGCAACGCCAATTCCAAGGCAATGCGCATCAGGTTCAGGCAATACATCGCCATCCAGCTGGTACCGTCGGCTTGATCGATGCGACCGCCATTCGGCAACGGGGCGCTACGGTCGAATACGCCGATATTATCCAGGCCGAGGAAGCCGCCCTGAAAGACGTTGTTGTCGTCAGCGTCTTTGCGATTGACCCACCAGGTAAAATTGATGATCAATTTGTGCATGATGCGTTCAAGGAAGTCGAGGTCGCCGGTGCCATTGTCACATTGGCATTCGGATTTATAGACTTCCCAGGCGGCCCAGGCATGAACAGGTGGGTTGACGTCGCCAAAATTCCATTCATAAGCAGGCATCTGGCCGTTCGGGTGCATATACCATTCCCGTGCCATCAGCAGTAACTGGTTTTTTGCAAAGGCAGGGTCGATCATTGCCAGCGTCACGCAATGAAATGACAGGTCCCATGCGGCGTACCATGGATATTCCCAAGTGTCGGGCATGGAAATAATGTCGGCATTATTTAGGTGCTGCCAGTCGCTATTGCGGCCATTACGGCGATTTATCGGCGGCGGAACAGTTGCCGGGTCGCCTGTCAACCACTGGGGGATGTCGTAATAATAGAACTGTTTGCCCCAGATCATACCGGCCAAGGCTTGGCGCTGAATCAGTCTGGCGTCGGCATCGGTCAAATCCGCTTGCAACTCGGTATAAAAGTCATCGGCTTCGATGCGGCGTCTAGTGAACAGGGCATCGAAGCCGTTAAAAGGCTGTTGGTTTTGATTTTTACTCAGGCGCAGCCGCACTTCCACTTTGCCTAGGGAGGGTACAGAAAAACGAAAATGCCCCGCTGCTTTGGTGCCGTTTCTTTGCGGATTGATCGCGCTATGATTGCCGTGGATAAGGTATTCATGAAACGCGTCCTTGAAATAGCCGGAAGTGTGTTGGTTATATAAACGCGGAAAATTGGTTTCATTGTCGCAGAACAGCAGATTGGGATTGCCGTCGAAATAACAATGATAGCTGCCCAGGTCCGCTTGGTGTATCAGAATGTCGTCGGTTCCTGAGGCGGAAAGTGTAGGGCGGGTATCGTCGTAGCCCCAGCTCCAGGTGTTGCGGAACCAGAGTTGCGGCAATATATGCAGCGGGGCAGCGTCCGCGCTGCGGTTATGCGCGGTAATTAACATCAGGATGTCGTCGACATCAGCCTTTGCGTATTCAATAAACACGTCAAAGTAGCGGTTGTCGTTGAATACGCCGGTGTCCAGCAATTCAAATTCCGGCATGTCCCGGTCGCGCTTGCGATTTTGTTCGATCAGTGCCGTGTAAGGGAATGCATGCTGCGGATACTTGTACAGCATTTTAAGGTAGGAGTGGCTCGGCGTGGCGTCGAGATAGTAATAAAGCTCCTTGACGTCTTCGCCGTGATTGCCTTGATCGTTGGTCAAGCCGAATAGGCGCTCCTTGAGGATAGGATCTTGCTCATTCCATAAAGCCAAACCCAGACATAACCGTTGCTTTTCATCGCAGAGGCCTGCGATGCCGTCCTCGCCCCAGCGGTAGGCTCGGCTGCGGGCATGGTCGTGGCTAAAATAGTTCCAGGCGTTGCCGTCTTCGCTGTAGTCTTCGCGCACGGTGCCCCACTGCCGTTCGCTCAGGTACGGCCCCCATAACCGCCATGCCGCCTCGCCGTTACTTTGCGTCAGCATGCGCTTTTTTTCGGCATCGGTTTGGGGCTTATGGGTTGATGTTGTCATGCGGATTTTTCGTCAAGAGCATCATTGCGGTAATTTCGATGTTGAATTGGTTTTTGCTAAAATTTTTTCAAGTGTATTGATTGTCAATATTTTGCCGTACCAGGTTATGAAGCTCTACTACAGGCTATTCATGGCATAGCCTGTAGTAGAGCGGCAGCGATCTTTGATCGAGACTTGTTAGAGAGGAGTGGAAATGAATTAAAAGCAAATACTTTATTTTGGCAGTGTTAATACCCTCAACAAGATTAACGATAAGAAGAGAAGCCCGTTCAAGGTCGATAACATGATACGGGCAGGACGAAAAATAAGGTTCCTGTATAACATGATTGATGCCCTCCTGTAGTAATCTCCAGCCTTAGCCTGAGATAGCTTTCCTCTTTGCTAAAAACAAAAAAGCCGAACTACCGTGTATGACTTTTTTGCAGTCACTTTCGGCAGTCCGGCTTTCCGTTGATAGGAGCCGCGACTTTCTGCGCCTGTCTTTCGGTAGGATTGGCTTTATCGTATGTGCTTGAAGTGTGAGGCAGGGTTTTATAAATGTCTATAGATATAATTGCTAAAGGTATCTTTGCGTAGGATGTCGAGGGCGTCGTTTAGTTAAGCGCGAACGACGCATTAAACATTAAATCTCTCTTCAATTTTTTGCTTGTACTTTAAGTAATGAATGGTTTGTAGTTGTGTGGGATCGTTGATACGGAATGCGGTCAGAGGTAAGTCTATATCGGTAATATGAATCGGATAGTTGCTTTTTCCGTTTCTAAACTGAATGATATGTTGATAAGCCGCGTAAAAAACTTTATTGCCGTGCTCCAGGGAAGAAAACTCTTTTTCATTACAGTAGATGCTATAGATAATGCCTTCATTACTGTCTTCTCCGGTGATACGAAGACTGAGTTCATGATTTAAAGAGGCGGCGTTCAGTTCTACAGGATGACAGGAATACCTATGATCAGCATTTTGCTCGATTTCGTAATATTCAACATCCGCAAAATTTTCAAGCAATGTGCGGCTTATGATCGATTCTAGAAAAGTGGCGTATTGTTTTAGTACATGGATAGCGCTTGTCTTACTATGCTGCTGGATATGCAAAGCTCCTCTCTCATCAAGGATATATACGCTGACATCGGTCTTATTATCATAATAAAAAAACTGGACCACTTGCGACTTATTCAGCGAATAAACAAGATGGATAGCGGTGTCTTCTAGCACAGACTGGTCAAAATGAATGGTGCTGAACTGCTGCTGAGGGCGACTTAATTCGTCTAGCAGCTGCTCGTCGGTCGCCAGCATTTTATGGCTGAGGGCTTTATTGACAGATTGAAAGACATAATACGAAGTTCCGCCAGGCAATATATAACGAGGTGAATGATTTTCTTGCGGTGCGGAAAAAAGCTTAACCAAGATGCTAAATATGATCTCAACACGGAAAGTAATATCTCTAGCCCGAGTCAGCGAGTGACAGACAAACTTCACGTTTTTCAGGGAGAGCGGTTTTTGGTTGTTATTAATGATGTCCGTTAAACATTTAAATAAACCATCCAAGCCATTCTCATGGTTGGTTGTAATATCGCTCCAGTTGGACAGCGAAACCCTGCTGACAGTGTGAATAAAACACTGCCGGGTTGCGCCATAACTCAGCGGGTCTGAGCGTCGTTCGCTCATAACGCATAGGCGCTCATTATCGGAGATGCCCATGTTTATAAAAACCATTGAATACAACGGGATCTTGGGGTTTTGGTAAGTCTCCAGCGGGGCGTCAAGATTAAAGCTATGCGTTAGAAAAAGATTGATCAGCCTCAACGTTGAACGTAGCTCTGCATCAGGCATGCTCAGAGAATGCGAGCTGAAATTGATTAGCAGGTGTTTGTGATAGAGGCCATTAATAACTAACCAGCAAAGCGATTCTATTAAAGTTCGGCATTTATGTACGGGTTCAAAATTCGTAGCCGTAGTCATCTGTACATATTTCAGATATAAGCCCCAGCCATCGATTTTGGCGCCAGGGCTGGTTTCGACAATAGATAACGAACTTTCTTTTGAGTGAATATCGGCGTGCGTGGTAATAATTTCAATCTTACCCGGCCTTTTTTCTAAAAACGAATGAAGTTTTCTGCCGATTAACTTCAGGTCATTATTGCTTTCCTGATTCGCGGTTAGATGGTTTCTGGCGAATCCCATAATCATGCGGTAACACTGGGTTAACTGCTGCACAATAACGGCATGTTCGGCTGTGGCTTTTTGTATATTCCATGATTGAACCTGTTTAAGGTCATCAATAGTCGATGCAGGCCAATCCCAGCGTTTAGCAATCTGTTGGATGTAGTTTTCCCTGAATGTCCGGGTTGCGGCATCCAGGGTCGTGCCGGAAGATCCCATTACCTTTAAATAAAAACTTTGACGAGCCAACGCTAATCTTTCTTGATTATTAAGGTTCTGCAAATATTTTTCGACTTTCGTATAAATAAGCAAATACGGATCGAGGTCGACCTTCATAAAGTCGCCTTGATAGATTGATCTTTTTATATCTTGGCATAGCCATTCGGTCTGAGGATATTCGCTGGCATAGCACTCCATTAACAGCAATTTTAATAGTGACTTGTGCGGTGAATACAGTGCCTTATAAAGATGCCAAAGGGTTGCGCCGGTAAATTCCTCAGCCGGAACGTCTTCGAATCCGCCAAAATCTATAAGCTCATGCTCGGGAATAAAACGATTGGTTACAAGATGTTTGATATAACGGGTGTAATTGCCTTCCTCATGAGGAGGAACCACCCACCAAGCGGGGCTCTTTCCGGCGATATAAATTGCGGTTCGGTAAAACTCTTCAAGCAGCATATAGTGCTGGGTCTGGCCACTGCTTTCAGCAGAAAGCGGCGTCTTACGTCCGAGACGGAATTCTTTACTGTCGATTAGGAAAAAATGCACTTCCAGTCCTAATGATTCGCCCCAGACTTCCAGGGCAGTGGCTTTTTGTTGCAGTTCCTCTATGGCATGGGGCGATAAATCGGATTGGTGACATAGCCAGATGTCCATGTCGCTGGTTTTTGAAAAGGCAATGCTGCCGACACTGCCCATTAAAAACAGTCCTTCAATAGGGTAAATATGTGAGGCTATGCGGGTATAATTAAAGTTCGGTGAAAACTGCTTGGCTGTATTTTGAATCTGGGCATCAGGATTATATTCAGGTATTCCGGCTGGAGTAGTCGGAGAAACAAATCCTGGTAATGTTGAAAAGTTGCAATGAAAAATTAAAGGCAACAGTTCTAAAAATATCCGCTGACGAGGTTGTAAAAAATCCTGAACACGTTGTTTACGAAGCTGATTCAAACGCTTAAACCGATGCTTGATCGATTGAAGGTCTTGCATGCTGATTTCTTCGCCTGGTGAACCTAAATGAATGGGGGAATCTGGGTATGGTCTATTCATTGTGAACGTGTTTAGTAGTATTCAGTTGTGCTGTTTGAATTGTGCGGGGGAGGCGGGGATTCACGCTGTGAATCCTGAATAACACTCATCGCATATCAAAATTCGGTATTTTTATCGTCTCTCCTGAGGAGAAGGATTAGGACGTCTGTTGTATGGACATTGTTTCGATCACGCTAATGGATATTTGTGAGCGTTTTGATCGATAAATATTGATGAAATTGAGCTTTTATACAATTTTATAGCTTTTTTCTATGGTGAGTACAATTATTTTAGTGTCAAGGCGCTAAGCCGGACTAGCTTCTATAAAAAGCGGATTTTTCAGTCGAAAATAACATGCCGGCACTATATCAAAGTCTTCTGAAATCAAGCTGAAAAAATAAGGCCGAGCCGTCAGCGAGTCTTTGTATCTACGTTATGCTGTATTTCGCGGAAAGTTGTTATGTTGGAAAGGGGCTCTAGAGGATTAATAATTTCCGCTGGTATTGCAAAGTTTCTCCTTAAGTTTTTGGCGGAAATTTATTTTGGTATCAGGACATTTCTATCGGGCTAATCGTTACAATCAGCTCTATTTTCGGCTAACAACTCTAATATAGAAACATCGCAGGCTCCACATCCAGAGCAGGCGCCGGTCATTTTGGATATTTCGTTCAGATCGGTGACTCCATTCTTAACAAGCTCTTTAATTTGCTCTTTAGTCGTTCCGCTGCAGTGACAAATCGCGTTCTTTTTGTTCTGGTTAACGTCATTCATGCAATCACCGGCCTTTCCTCCAAGTAACTGACAGTTTGCAACAAGAAGATGTTCTACAACTCTTGTAAAAGAGCTGTAGCGGTTTCGGAATAATGCTTTTCAAGCCTGGTTTAAACTAAGCTCGTGCAATTGCATATTGATGATCTTTAGCGCAGCTAAAACCGCAGCAAAGACCTGGTTGGAATGCACTGCGCGAGTTTTGCGCAATTCACCGCCGCAATTCCAGGTGATTACACACTCGGTTAAAGCGCTGGTATGGCCGCCTTTGGGTATCCGTATTTCAAAATCGGCCAGTGCAGGCATGACATAGTCGTGCTGCTTCATGATCTTATTAATCGCATCGACAAACGCGTCAAAACCGCCGTTGCCGGAGCCGGATTCAATATGCGTCGTGCCCATGACTTTGACCCGCAAACTGGCGGTCGATTCCAAATCCAGGCCGCTGGTGATGGAGCAGTTCAGCAGTTTGATATGCTGGTAGTTTTTGCTTTCCAGTACATCGGCGATGATGAAAGGCAGATCGTCGGTTGTGATGGTCTGTTTGGAATCGCCAAGGCTGACGATTCGGGCCAGCACTTTTTTCTGGTTCTCTTCGGACAGATCGAGCTCCAGCATTTCCAGGTTCTTTTTCAGCGATGCCTTGCCGCTCATCTTGCCCAATGCGTAACTGCGAGTACGTGAGAAACGCTCAGGTCCCAATTTGGTTTTATAGAGTCCGCCTTTTTGATCGCCGTCGGCATGAATGCCTGCCGTTTGCGTGAAAACATCGGCGCCGACAATAGGCGCGTTGGCGGCAACGCGTTTGCCGGAAAAGTTTTCAACCATCGTACTGATTCGCACGATATGGCTTTCATTGATAGACAGCTGCATATTCATTTTATCGCGCAATACCACGGCCACTTCGGCCATTGACGCATTGCCCGCGCGCTCGCCAAGGCAGTTTACTGTGCAGTGGATCGCATTGACGCCGGCGCGAACCGCAGCCATCACGTTGGCGGTTGCCAGTCCGTAGTCGTTATGCGGATGAAAATCGAATTGCAGGTCCGGATAGCGGTTGCACATATCGCTGAAGCTAGAGAATACTTCCTCGGGTGATAAAACACCGAGCGTATCGGGCAACATGAAATGACTGATGCCCGAGCCCTTCAAGTTGTCCATCAAGCCGTAAACATAGTCCGGGTCGTCATGGTAACCGTTGGACCAGTCTTCCAGGTAGACGTTGACTTTCAGGCCTTTTTCCAGCGCGTAGTTAACGGTTTGCAGTACATCTTCGGTATGTTGGGCCAGCGTTTTGCCCAACTGTACGCGGCAATGCTTTTCGCTGCCTTTGATCAACAGGTTGATCACTTCGCCGCCGGTTTCCAGTATCCAGTCGACGCTACGTGTATGGTCGACAAAACCCAGTACTTCAACACGTCCGGCAAAGCCTTCCTGTTTTGCCCATTCATTGATATTCGCGCCGGCTTCTTTTTGACGTTCACAGACACCAGCGGAAGCCATCCCCATCCGGTCACCCCGT
>CAZJOY010000193.1:0-8347 GCA_964547705.1 uncultured Methylobacter sp.
CGATTCAAGGCGGGAAAAGATTCGGCTAAAGCCCTGGCTGGATAATTACCTGAAAAATTTCACGCTTGAACATGCCGTTAATGTGGACGCATTCCAGCTTTTGTACCCTGATGAATCTTTATGCGCGTTTATAGACCCAGGTCATTTAAGGCAGATTACCGACAACCTGTGCCGGAATGCGCTGAAATACGGCAAGCCTGAGGCTGGGCCCATAATATTACGCGCTTTTGCCCTGCAACAGGCGCCTTGCATAGAGATCATTGATAACGGTTCCGGCATCAGCCGCGAACACCAGAGCCACCTTTTTGAGCCCTTTTTTACCACCTCTTCCAGCGGTACGGGATTAGGACTTTATATCTCAAAAGAGTTAGCCGAATTAAATCAGGCAAAATTGAGCTATTATTTAACCGACGATAGCCGGAGCTGTTTCCGGCTCTGCTTGTTGAACGCGGAACAAACCATAATTGAACTATGAATAAACCACTGGCATTGATTGTAGACGACGAACCCGATATTCGTGAGCTGTTGGAAATCACCCTTAACAAGATGAATATCCAAACCTGCTGCGCCGAAAATATTGCTGGCGGCAAAACATTATTACAGCAAAAATCCTTCGACCTTTGCTTGACCGATATGCAATTGCCTGATGGCAACGGCTTGGAGTTAGTTGATTTTATACAAACACTGCCCGAACCAATACCGGTTGCGGTTATCACAGCGCACGGCAGTATTGAGTCGGCCATTTTGGCGATGAAAAAAGGTGCATTCGATTTTGTTTCCAAACCGGTCGATTTATCTACGCTCAGGCTGCTTGTTAACAATGCTTTAAAACTTTTTAGTACGGAAGGGGCTGTTGCTAAAGAAAGGCGGCCCCGGCACATGTTGCTGGGTGAATCCTTAATCATGCAGGAGATCAGGGCAAAAATAGACAAGCTTGCCCGCAGTCAGGCTCCCGTCTATATCAGCGGCGAATCAGGCTCGGGTAAAGAGTTGGTTGCAAGACTGATCCATCAACAAAGCTCCCGTAGCGATCGGGCTTTTGTTGCAATTAACTGTGGAGCCATTCCGCACGAGCTGATGGAAAGCGAGTTTTTCGGTCATAAAAAAGGCAGCTTTACCGGCGCCGTCAGCGATAAAAAAGGCTTGTTCCAGGCCGCGGAGGGAGGCACTTTGTTTCTTGATGAAGTCGCCGATTTGCCTTTACCGTTGCAGGTAAAATTGTTGCGCGCGATACAGGAAAAGAAAATTCGCCCGGTCGGTGATCAGCAGGAAATTCCGGTCGATATTCGCTTGCTTAGCGCTACTCACCGGAATCTTGGCGACATGGTTCAGGACGGTAGTTTCAGGCAGGATTTGTATTACCGTATTAATGTTATCGATCTGCATATCCCGCCTCTACGCGATCGGCCCGACGATATACCTCTTCTTGTCGGTCATATATTGGCCAAATTAACGGGCGCCGGCAAACAGGATAGGCCAAGCTTATCGCCATCGGCATTAACGGCTTTACGTCATTATCATTTTCCCGGCAATATTCGCGAGCTTGAAAACATCCTGGAAAGAGCCCTCGCGCTGTATGACGGTAACATCATAGAGAGCGATGATTTGAGCCTGCCGAAAGATGTCCGTAGCGGCACTAAAGCGCCGGAATATGACGAAACGGCCGGATCATTGGAGGAGCATCTGGAAAGAATTGAAAAACAAGCTCTCACTCTTGCGCTGGAAGCCAACAAATGGGATAAAACGGCTGCCGCCGAGCAATTGGGGCTATCTTTCAGATCCTTGCGTTATCGTTTGAAACAGTTTGATATGGATAGTTAATATACAAAGCCGCGTCAGGTAATTTTTCCGGCCATGCATTAGTTTCTAAATAAACCCACCAACGTCTTGAGTTGCTGTAAATCTTCTCCAGTTGCAGACCGCCCGTAACGCAGTTTGATAAATACGTCGGTGATTTGATCGATGTCTTCCGCTTGGCTAGGCAACTTTACTTTGACCCTTTCGGCAAAATCTTTAGCCCCTTCCCCGGCACCTCTGAATAGCCCGTGTTTGGCGAGCTTCTTGCAAAACCGGTTATAGATAAGTAAGGCCTTATTATCGGCGGCTTTCGGTTTTTGATAGAGCAGAAACCAACACAGCACGACTGTAATCGATCCTATGACAACAATCATCCAATAAACCATGGTCTTCAGGTCATTTATCCCGAATAACGACATTAAACTGGATTGGCTCTTGTTGTCGTAATTGATAACCCAGCGCTGCCAGTTATAATCGACGTTGCCCCATAGTTGCCGGGCCTGTTTTATCCAGTCATAAGCAGATTGGGGTAAATAATTATTCGCTGCGATACCGTATGAGGTCTGCCGGTCTATGTTAATCTCCCGTTCGATTCGCTCCGGAGCAATTGCGGCTGTTGGGTCAACCCGAACCCAGCCTTTATCCTTTAGCCAGACTTCGGCCCAGGCATGGGCGTCGGCTTGCCTTATCTCCAGAAAATCGCCGACTTTGTTCATTTCTCCGCCCTGATAGCCGGTCACGACGCGCGCAGGAATATCAGCGACCCGCATCAAATACACAAAGGCCGAAGCGTAATGGCTGCAAAACCCGCGCCGGGTTTGGAATAAAAAAGTCTCTATCGGATCATCGTCCATGGCCGGCGGAGTCAAGGTGTAATGAAAGTCTTCTCGCCTGAAATGATTCAGCAATTGGTTAATAAAATTATCGGGAGCGCTGTCAAAACCGTGTAACTGATTGACCAGCTGTTTAATTTTTTCCGGCGGTTCAGCGGGTAGCTGTATTGCGGCTTTATATTCGCTAGGATTGATCGGGCCGGTGTTGTAATGGGTATAGGACGTCACTTGATACTCGGCGCGCTTATCGGGTCTATCTGAGGTAATGAGCTGGTAAGCGGCATTCAGGGTTAAGGGCGCGGGAAATTCTTGCGGCATATCCAGCGCAAAAACCCAGTTTTTATCCTGCGGCTCCATCAGCAACGTGTATTGATAAGACGTACCGGTAACCATTGGCTTGCTCAACGGATTTTGAAAGAGTGATTGAGTCCAGCGTTTGCCATTGGTATAAGACAGGACCGGACCGCGCCAGTAGCGTTGATGTGGCGGCGGAATTGCACCGGCAAATTTCACCCGGAAAACCAGTTCTTCAGATAGACCCAGATCGCTGATCGAGCCGGGTTCCATGCTGTCGCTTAAGCCCGTTTTGTTTTGATGCAGGTCTTTAAATAACATCCATCGCGGTGCTTCAATGCGGGGAAATAAGACAAATAAAGCCACTGCAATCGGCAGGGCCTGAGCGATGATAATGACTGAGGTTTTTAGCGCTACGAAAATCTGCAATTTGTGGCTGTTGATAGAAACCAGCACCGCCAGCAACGCGCAGCAAACCAGCAAGATATACGCCGCCATCAGTATGCTTTGCTCGTATAAGAATTGGGAGGCCGCAACAATAAACGCCAGGTAGCTGATCAGGTAAAGATCGCGCTCTGTTTTTATTTCCAATAACTTGAGCCCCAAGGCCGTAATGAACAAGTTGGTTCCGGCGTCCCGTCCGAATATGCCTTGATGTTGACTATAGAGTAGGCCGATTCCGCAGATCGCCAGTAACAATATAACCGGCATATTGGGCAGCCAGTTTTGTCTCCAGATACACACAAAACGCCAGCTGAGCAATAAGCAGAAAAAGCCGAAGACGGTTGCCGGGATATGGTAAACATGGGGAAAAACAATCAAGCCGATGGCGGACAGTAGAAAAATCAGGATGTTTTTGTCGAGTTCCGCTTTCATAATCATCAAAACAGGGCCAACGCTTCCAGGCATTTTCGGTAATGCGCCAAGCCGTGATCGGGCGGCAGTTTTAATCCCGGCAAGATAAAGCCGTAGCTGATTCCGGCTTGTTCTGCATCGACCACCCATCGGCACAACTGGCTTAAACGTTCTTCAACATTATGTCCGGGGGCATGGTCGTAAGTCAGCCAGATTTCCTGTAATGGCTGTTCGCCGTCATATTGCTTGCTAAACACGCCCAAGCCTTTGGCGAATGCTTTCCAGTGTATATGTTTGATCGGATCGCCGGGCTGGTATTCCTGCAAGCCGTAAAACTCATCGCCGCCTTTACTGCTGGATCCCTGCTGAACTTGCGCGGATGACGTTTGGGGAAAAGGTATGTCATGATTCGCCGGTTTTGGGTAAACCAAGGCCTTAAGATCAAAACGAATCGGTGACCAAGCCCGAAACAAGCCCAGAGGATAAGTGCTGGAGAGCGTGACAGGCCGGGCTTGATGCCAGCCTCTCTTTTGAGTTATCGAGTAAAGCATGACATGCGCTGTGCTTTGCGGCTGTATAGCCAGGCTTTGAGTATCTTGTAGTGTAATCTGTAAATGATGCCGTTGCACATCGCCTGGGTTATCGATTTGGATATCGAATCCGGCAGCATCTCCTGCAAACACGGCTTTAGCGTGGCCTTTTTGTAGCACCAGGCCGGCTAACGATTTGTAGCTGTGCAAAATGACAATGAAGAAAATACTCGCCAGCAAGAAAGCCAGCATGTAGGCCAAGTTATTGTTATAAACAAAGGCAATCAGCAACAGCAGGGCAATTAATACAACGAAACCCAGGCCCCGTTGCGTCGGTAAAATAAATATCCGCCGGTGATTTAAGATGACCGGTATGTCGACGGGTTTTTCACCGGAAATAAACCGGCTCAGTTTAAAGCGTTCTTTTAAGTTCAATGGATCGGAACGTTAGCTAAGATCGGGGCGACGATGGCTTCCGATTGGCTATTGCCCGCCCGCAGCCGATGTCCTGCAACAGCCGCCAGCACGGCTTGAAGATCTTCCGGGATAACTGCATCGCGACTATCCATAAACGCCCAGGCTTTGGCTGCGGTAAGCAATGCCAAACCGGCCCTGGGCGACAGGCCGCAGTGATATTCTGATGATGTACGGGTGAAGTTAATGATGCCTTGGCAATAATCAAGCAGTGCATTTGAGACATGAACTTGGGTTACCGCACGCTGTATTCTTTGCAATTGTTCCGGCGGCAGTTTTACAGACAGCGATTCGCACAAACTATGGCGGCTTTGCCCGGTCAGTAGTTGCCTTTCTGCCTGAGGGTCGGGATAACCCAGCTCAATACGCATTAAAAAACGATCCAATTGCGACTCAGGTAACGGAAACGTGCCTATTTGATGAGACGGATTTTGTGTGGCAATTACAAAAAAAGGCTGAGGCAGCGGATAGGTTTTTCCTTCCACCGTCACCTGGCGCTCTTCCATGGCTTCCAATAGCGCGCTTTGTGCTTTGGGCGTGGCGCGATTAACTTCGTCGGCCAATATCATCTGGTTAAAAACCGGGCCGGGGTGAAATTTAAATTCGTGGTTTTTGGTATCGAAAACGGAAGCCCCAATGATGTCGGCGGGCAGAATATCGCTGGTGAACTGGATACGCTGATAATTCAAGCCCAGCAATTTTGCCAGGGTATGGGACAGCGTAGTCTTGCCGACGCCGGGAATGTCTTCTATCAAAAGATGGCCGCGAGCCAACAGACAGCAAAGCGCGAGCCGAACCTGCCGAGGCTTGCCGAGAATGACCTGATTGGCTGAATCTAGAAGCTGATTGATTGCATTTTGCATGAGGGGTGTTAGGATGTCTGCATTATAGATATATTGAAATTCGGCTTTATTATAGAGCAAGATCCAAGCGCACACAGGCCGAAACAAAAAGGGGTTTGCCATGAAAGAATATGAAGAAGTACGCAGCAGCTTAATTGAAATGCTGGAAGATCTTGATGATCGGTTAGGTAAAATCACTCATGATGTTAAAGAACCTTTAGACAAAGACTTTGAAGAGCAGGCAACGCAACAGGAGAATGATGAAGTGCTGGATAGTCTGGGCAATGCGGCCAGAACGGAAATAGCTTTGGTCAAGCAAGCGATCGCCAGAATAGATAAAGGCCAGTACGGGTTGTGCCAAGTTTGCGGCAATCCGATCAGTAAAGAGCGATTAAGAGCGATACCTTATTCCTCTCTATGTATAAAGTGTGCCAGTCAGGCAGGCTGTTAAGTAAAGAATCTAAGTGATCAATAGTTTTTAGGGCGACTGATTGGTCGCCCGTTGGCTTGAGGTAATTCATCTAATTAAAATTTATCGCTATAAAATCAGAGATTACAAGACAATTTGTTCAAAACCTTTGTTTAATAAACTTCCCGCCCTTATAATCCCGCAAAACTCCCAAGTTTTTTTCCATCTCCTATTTATTTCACTACAACCAGAGACCTGTTTAACGATGAAAATGAAAATCGCCCTATTTTTAGGACTGTTATTGATTACCAATGTGAGCTTTGCTGAAGAATTAAAGATCGGCTTTGTTAACATTCCCGCTGTACTTGAAAAAGCCCCCCAAGCTGAAAAAGCCAAAAAACGTCTGGAACAAGAGTTTTCGCCGCGCGATAAGCAATTAGTTGCTCAACAAAAAGAAATCCAAAATATGGATGAAAAATTGGCCCGTGATTCTGCCGTGATGGGTGAGTCAGCCCGAGCTAATATGGAAAAAGACATTCTGAACAAGAAAAGAGACGCAAAAAGAGCCCAACAAGAATTCAGCGAAGACTTTAATGTTCGTCGTAATGAAGAATTGGGCAAATTGCAAAGCCGTATCGTAGAAGTTATTCGCGATATAGCCAAAACTCAAAATTTTGATTTGTTACTGACTGATGGCGTTATTTATGCCAGTGAACAGATCGATGTTACTGCTCAAGTTCAACAAAAGCTGTCTGCTTTACCAAACTAATTGATCTTTATACCCAAAGGGCATAAGTTTCGTTTGAGCAGACAAGCTGCTCAACTCAGCTTTATCGTCGGTTCTTAATAGACTGACGGCACTATCAATATCCAGCATAAAGACGGCCGGTTGGTCGTCTTTATGTCTCGGAACAATCCGTTCCTAACTATTCCCCCGATAGCTTCGCCGTCTCATTACAGTTTGCATTAGGTCGAATGATATGAATAAGCGACAGCTGATCGAAAAACTCTCATTGGTTTCTCATATTGAGGGTGGCTATTTTTCCAGAACCTATAGTTCCGAGCTCAAAACCTGTCTATCTGCCGATTCAAAACTAAGATCTTTGCTGTCCTCCATTTTTTACATGCTGACTGACGACAGTCCGATCGGTCATTTGCACAGGAATACATCGGATATCATCCACTACTTTCACGGCGGTTCACCTTTAACCTATGTAATCCTTCATCCTGACGGCAATCTTGAGAAGATAATACTTGGCGCTGATCTTGATAAAGGGCAGCAACTGCAATTAATTGTCAAAGGAGGATGCTGGAAAGCAACCGAGCTGGAATCGGGCGAATTCGGCTTAATCAGTGAAGCCGTAGCGCCTGGATTTGAATATGAGGATATGGAATTGGCGGTGGAAAAGACCATAAAAGATCAGTTTCCATACCTATGGGATCAAGTCTCAAGATATATCCGCTAGAATAAACCGGCATAGCCGGAACGCCTCATTCCCAGTCGCTTTTCCCCAAACGCTTTTGCCGGTTTATCGCCGAACGTAGGCGATGAAACAGTGTTTTACAGACGCTCATAACCTGCGGCGCATAAAGTTTGGCTTTTTGCAGCAGCAAGACGCTCAGCCTGAAAAGTATCAAACCGGCACGGTAGCTCATTTCTTGCAATCGGCGAAGCAACGGCCGTAGCTCGGCAAAACTAACCTCCCGATCCTTGATCTTGCCGCGCCGATGCAGCCAGTGCAGCAAGCCGCTGACATAAAGAACGAATAACCCGATGCCGGACAGAAACCAGATAAACCGGCCCGTCCCGCCAAATGCCTCGCCGGTATGCGTAGGCCATATCCAGGTTGTCAGTGTCTCGCCCTGAGTAAACCCGGACGGATCGCGCACTTCCTTGATTTGACCGCTCCAGCGATCCACCCAGACTGTAGTGTAGGGATGCCGTCGATTAACTTCATTACCTTGGCGCAAATTGATGCGATAAATTCCGCTGTCGCCAGTGGGCGTCGTCACTCGTCTGAGTTCGGCTTTCGGAAATGGGCCGCGTGCTACAAATTCCGCCGACTCCAGGCCGACCGGGTGATTATTCGGAGTCGCCGTACTGATGATAGTACGCCCGGTTTCGCCGTGTTCCATGCCCGACGAGCCGACCAGCGTTTCCAGAATCGAAGGAAAACTCAGGTTAAAGCCGGTGATTGCCAGCAGTAACAAGACCGATGCGCTAAGCAATCCGATCATGCGGTGCAGGTTGAAGGCAAGCTGCATCATGCTCGCCCTACCGGGAATTTTTACCGCCAAGGAGGGTGCGTATGA
>CAZJOY010000194.1:0-1297 GCA_964547705.1 uncultured Methylobacter sp.
TTTTGGCGGGATATACTGGGTAATCACGTTATTAACTACATCTTCACGTATCGCGGTGATAATATCGGAAATTTCCGCCGCCGCCATCAGTTCATTACGCTGTGCATAAACAACCTTACGCTGATCGTTTGCAACATCATCATAAGCCAATATCTCTTTACGCACATCAAAGTTACGGCTTTCAACCTTGCGTTGAGCGCTTTCAATAGAACGGGTTACCCAAGGATGTTCAATGGCTTCACCATTGCCCATACCTAATTTCTGCATTAAGCTTGCAACACGGTCGGATGCAAAAATACGCATCAAATCATCTTCCAGCGACAGATAGAAACGGGTTGAGCCGGGATCGCCTTGGCGGCCGGAACGACCTCTTAACTGGTTATCGATACGACGTGATTCGTGTCGCTCCGAGCCAATAACATGCAAACCACCGGTAGCAATAACTTGCTCGTGTCTATCCAGCCAAGCACCACGCACTTGTTTCTTATCGGCATCACTAGCATCTTCACCTAATGCCGCCAATTCCGCTTCCAGATTGCCGCCGAGTACAATATCGGTACCCCGTCCGGCCATATTGGTGGCGATGGTGACAGCTCCCGGCATACCGGCCTGCTCAATGATATGAGCTTCGCGCTCGTGTTGTTTGGCATTAAGCACTTCGTGTTTAATACCCTGTTTTTGTAATAATGCCGACAACCGCTCGGAATTTTCAATCGACGTGGTTCCCACTAACACAGGTTGTCCACGGCTAACACATTCTTTAATATCTTCAGAGACCGCTACATATTTCTCGTCGGCAGTCAGGAATACCACGTCACCCAAATCCCTGCGAATCATATTGCGATGCGTAGGAATAACGACAACTTCAAGGCCGTAAATTTTGTTTAACTCGAACGCTTCGGTATCGGCAGTACCGTTCATACCGTCCAGCTTTTCATACAAGCGGAAATAGTTTTGAAAGGTAATCGAAGCCAGCGTCTGATTTTCATTTTGAATAGAGACCTGCTCCTTCGCTTCAATCGCTTGGTGCAAACCTTCAGACCAGCGACGTCCCGGCATAACCCGGCCGGTGAACTCATCGACAATAATCACTTCATCATTAGCGACGATATAGTCGACATCTTTTTTGAATAAAACATGACCGCGCAATGAAGCATTCAGGTAGTGCATCAGGCGAATATTGGTCGCATCATACAAACTGCTGCCTTCAGCCATCAGGCCATGTTCGACCATTAAATGCTCAACCCGCTCATGGCCGGCTTCGGTCAGGTATAACTGACGTACTTTTTCATCGACC
>CAZJOY010000194.1:1307-8311 GCA_964547705.1 uncultured Methylobacter sp.
ATTTCGGTGCTTTCTTCGGTAGGCCCGGAGATAATCAGCGGCGTTCTCGCCTCATCGATAAGAATCGAATCCACCTCATCAACAATCGCAAAGCTTAAATCTCGCTGAACTTTGTGCTCCAGGCTAAAAGCCATATTGTCACGAAGATAATCAAAACCGAATTCGTTGTTGGTGCCGTAAGTAATGTCTGACGCATAAGCTTCTCGCCGTGCATCGCTGTCCATCTGACTGATAATCACACCGGTAGTCAATCCCAGAAAACCGTAAAGCCTGCCCATCCATTCAGAGTCGCGCTTGGCCAGATAGTCATTCACCGTAACCACATGTACGCCGCGTCCCGGCAAAGCGTTCAAATAAGCGGCCAAGGTTGCCATCAGGGTTTTGCCCTCGCCGGTTTTCATTTCAGCAATTTTGCCGTCATGAAGTATCATGCCGCCTATCAACTGCACATCGAAATGACGCATACCAAAGACTCGCGTCGACGCTTCCCTGACTGTAGCAAATGCTTCTGGAAGCAGATTGTCCAGTTTTTCACCTTGCGCCAAGCGATCACGAAATTCCTGCGTTTTTGCTTTTAATGCATCATCAGATAATTTCTCATAATCAGAAGCCAGAGCATTGATCTTTTTGACCAGTACTCTTTTCTTCTTTATCAGCCTGTCATTACGGCTCCCTATAACGAATCTAACCAACTTACCCAGCATGTTTTTTTCCGGTATGAATTTAGTAAATGATTGAATAAAACCATGAGATTATATACTGTCTACTATTTTAGTAACAGTTAAAAACGCTCTCTACCCCTTGACAAAAGGCATCGGCATTAACAGAGAAAGCTTAAAAATCAATATCCAAGGTTTAGCTCAAAGACTTAGATCGACCATTTCATCGTTCGCTTTCTTGCCGCAAACATAAAATAAAAGACTGTATCACTGCTATTTGGCTTTATTTGTAGCAAAAAAACCTTGATTTCGCCATTAGCAAAAAGCACTACCCCAGGATAGAGACCCTATTCCACCACGTTTTTTTTGATTGCGTAGGAGACAATCCAATCACTGAGCGACAGTTTCACATACCAAGTATATTGGGATAGGCGTCCAACTTATTACCTGTAGCCACACACAAGAACGCGGGCCTAACATATAATGAGATTGAAAGAGCTTTCACCCAACTACAGGATTTGGCTTTCCAAATGACCTTGCAGCAGCTTTAGACTGCTTTCGTAGTCTTTTAAACAGATCTGATCGTAAACTACAATTCAACCAAGATCTTTACTTGATAATATTCCCGCAGAGGAGCCGGAATATTGTACTTGCAACATCTGTCTGCTGTTTATTTACCCAACACATGTATTTTATGCATTCAGCCCAAAAACCTTACTCAGATAAATCCTATCTCGCACTGACTCTACAACACCACTATCTATTATTCTAAGGCAATTGGCACATGCGCTTGGACTAATTCAATAAATAAGTCTCAACGCTGACGGTTACTAGCGTCATTATATCAGACGCGTAATGAAACATTCATTTCCCTGACAAGCAACAAGCTTAAGAGCAATGCAATTGTAACAGTGAAAGTTAGCTGACTTTAATTTACTAACAGGCATAAAAAAACCGCAGCTCTTTTAAGGAGCTGCGGTTTTTTTGCGCGCAATTAGATGACTGTTACTTCTTCTGCTTGCGGGCCTTTTTGTCCTTGAGTAACAGTAAACTGTACTTTTTGTCCTTCATCCAAAGATTTAAAGCCTGAGCTGTTAATGTTGCGAAAGTGAACAAAAACATCGGGGCCATTTTCTTGCTGAATAAAACCAAAGCCTTTTTCAGCATTAAACCATTTAACCGTACCTGTAGTCATTTAGTGTAATCCTATTATTTGTAGTAACTGAAGCCTTATGAAAGGCTATATGGAGCCGGGAAATTAGAGAATTACTTAATGATAACAGGACGAACAGACATGAAGAACTTCGTAAAGATACGCATAACGGTAAAACTATTTCAAGCTAGATGCATTCTATAACCGCCCTATAGCAATGTCAAGCCCACACTTTCACCCTATTGGCGCTTTAACACTGATAACGACAATTTGAGAAGCCGAAGTTTATAAGCGGCGCCAAAACACAACATAAATAGTTATTTTTATTGATAATTCACTTCATTAACTGATAAATACTTAAGTAACCCTCACTAATTTTTCGATGTTTTACACTACCAACATGAATAATTTATGAATTTAACACATCAAATAAAGAAACAATCCATCTACTATTAGTGTTATTGTCAACAATAGCGTCCTTTACTATAGTTAAATCGTAATTTAGAAATTTTTCAACTTCAACGAGGATTTACTTATGAGCGACCTTTACAAAGACATTTTAACCGGGACAGTATTTATAACAGGCCTATTGGGTTTTCTTTCCGGTGAATTCATTATTTCATCCGCACTGTTCGCAACAGCAGCCATTGCCAGCAACATCAACTTGAATCGTAAAAGAGGTAAAGCCGGACAATTATCATGCGAATGACAACTATAAGTTGCTTAACTGTTCGACTTAAAAGCATTCAAGGCTAACGGCCTTGAATGCTTTTAAGGCTTCTTTTACAGCCTACCTCGCTTTAATTCACCACTGCTTCTACCGAAATTTAAATCCGCATTACCTCAACACCTGCTCCAACCAAAACTCAGCCTTGACCATACATCCATAGCCAACGCTACTCAGATTTCTTGCCGACATAAGGCCACTGTTCATCCATTTCGACTTCACAGAAAGCTTCCAACCTGACCTTCCTGTCACCTGATGCAGCCTGAGTTAGAAGTTACGCATTGGCGGCTGGTTAATATTGTGGATTGAGCTGGTCCCTGCCCGACATAAAGCCGGTGATGAACGCGGCGATAACCTCATTAAACAAATCGTGCCGTAGCCGGTAGCAATTCCCGATCAAGTCCATGGCCGTCATTTTCTGCACGTGCACAAAGCCGTAGAGGGCTGAAAACAAATGGTTTTTGATCGCCTGCGCGCCGCGCACCTGGAAGCGCTCAATATTGCACACGTGCTTGATGGCCCGGTGGTATTGCTCGATCTGCCAATGCCGGTTATGCTGTTCGGCGAAGGCACGGCGGCCAAAATCGGTGAGCGCGGCTTCATCGACCAAGAAGGCGGCATAATGGCGCGACTGGTCTTTTAGCCACGTCCTGAAAAGCTTCTCCCTGCCGAATTCGCGTAACCACACCACTAAACCGTCTTCCGGAATTTCCAATTCTCTCACCTGAATCCAACTGCCTTTTTCCAGCGAAACCAGACGGTTGCTTTCCAGCGCGAACACAAACTCCAGTCGATGGTTTTTTATCGTCTTGAGATTTTTCACGCAGGCATACCAGCTGTCGCCAGTGATAAAAGCGGGTTGAAGCCCCCATTCCAATACCTCGGCCAGCATGTCCTGAAAATAATCGTTTTTGGTTTTACCCTCGCGCTTGTGTAAATTCGAAAGTTGATCGGCTGATGTTGACCTTGCGGGTCGGTGTAATACAAGGTGATCAGGTTGATGCCTTTAACGGTGCGATGATGCTTGCCGGACCAAGAATGACCGACAAACGCCATGTACTGGCTGTAGGGCTTGTCTAAAACGCTGTCATCCACGCTCAAGGTGCCGCCCTTCACGTTCAGTAAGCCCTTGGCTTCATTGAATAAGTCCTGCCCAGTGTAAGACTCCCGGTATAAAAAACGGTTAACGCTGTCGTGTGAAATGTTCATCACTTCGGCTAATCGGCTACAACTGACCGCTTTGGGTTCGCTCAACAAAAATCCGGCGTACATCGCCAAAGTGCAATGCGCTGCGGCCGGACGGCTTATTTTTCTTATCATGGCTTGGCTTTCCGTTGCCTGGAGCTGGTTCATACATCACACTCTATACCGGCTGTCAATGCGTAAGTTCTATGGGTATTCATTAATAGGGTTGACCTGTATCAGCAGGGCTTGCTTTTTTTAATGTGCTAATAACGGTGTTTTTGTTAATGCCCAGTATCGCGAATACCGCGGCCATTAATTAATCGCCATCTCCACAACTTGGCGTTTAACGCCAGACAGATAGGCCTTATAACGATAATCAAGGAGGAAGGTCTGGGTTGAACACGCTTCATGCCGGCAGCGATAACGTTGTGTTCCTTGTCCGCGAGCGGACTTGGTAATTGGGTTGCTGCCACACTCGGGGCAGACGATTTCTTGATAACAGGTCATGTATGAATAATACAACGAACTACATATTTAACCCATTACCGTTTTTTGAGTTGCCGTTCCAACCATTGTTGGCTTTGATAGACAGGAGTCTGGATGCAGTGAAGACCAGGGATGGTCGAAAACTGCCATGATGTTGGCAATGAGGACAGTTACGATGGCCGCATCATCACTTTTAGCCCTCCGATTTATTGTTCGGATCATTGCTCTCTGTTCGCTATTTCGATTGAAAGCGCGCTTAATTAAAGTAGCTGTAAACCTTGTGGTTTGGCTTCAGGCAGGATTTTTTGCGTTTAAATATTAACCTCTTACGCAAACTATTTCCAACAAAGAAACTATTAATCAATACTAACTGATATTGTCAACGATTTTTTACGTATGTATAGTGTACCTAACGTTAATTACTTCTTACCTCTAAAACAGCACAAAGGCTTTAAAATGACTGATTTTCAAAGGGATATTTTAATAGGACTTATGTTTTTCGTTGGTATTTTAGGTTTTCTTTCCGGCGAATTCATTGTTTCAACAATTACGTTTGCGACCGCAGCCATATTTAGCAATATCATTTTGAGTCGCAGATTGCTCGGCTAAATTTTTCACCACCTCTTGGTATCCTACCTCAAACAGTATCTCTCCTGTTTGACTCCTCACTCCCAATGCTTAATTGAGCATCGGGAGTTTTTTTTGCCTGAACTTTATGCTTGCTGTTCAAGTTAACCACGCAATACAGCCTTCACAATGATGAATTTCGAGTTAGATGCGACTAGCTCATGAGCACCAAAAAGACGGTCAAGATAAATGTGATAATCCAGATGGCGATTACCGATCACCCACAATTCGCCGCCTTTGCGTAATACTCTTCGCGATTGCTGGAATAAACTGACGGCAATCTGATCACCGACTGTATTTTGCTGATGGAACGGTGGATTGCAAAAAATCAGGTCAGCCGATTCCGATTCAGCTTCCATCAATCCGTCGCCGACATGAAAAGCCGCCTCGCGCTGCTCTCCGAATACACGATAAAAATTTTCCCTGGCCGATGCGACAGCCATAAATGACTCATCGAAAAAATGCACAGCCGATGTTGGATTACGCTCGGCGGCGATTAAACCAACCAATCCGTTACCGCAACCTAAATCAATAATATCGCGGACATCCTCCCGGGACGAAAGATGCTGGAGAAAAAAGCGTGTCCCGATATCAAGACTGTCACGCGAAAATACGTTGGCGTGGTTGCCAATCAAATACTCAGTATTTTCAAGTCGATAGTAAACCGGATAAGGACTAGAAGGAATGGTCAGTTCGGTATCGAGAGCAGCAAAAATTAGCCGCGCCTTCTTTCTTGCCAGCGAGGTCGTGGTCGGACCGACCAAGCGCTCCAACAATTTCCAAACCGAAGGCGGCAGATTTTTAATCATACCCGCCAATATAACCTGGGTTGAAGCTGTCAAGTGAGGACGCAAGCGTATCAGCTCGTCTTCCAATAACGCCAGGGTCTTCGGGACCTTAATCAGCACCAGGTCAAATACACCGTCCAATATGTCAAGACTGTTCAGTAGACTAACGCTGTGTTCAGGCAAGCCGTTTGCGGCGAGATTGAGCCTTGTCGCCTGCTGCGACAGATAGGAATCCGATATTGCATAAGGCCGAAAAGCACTCAGCGCTACAGCCAAAGCTCCGAAACTGTCATTCATTATCAAAACCCGCGCACCATCCGGCAGCTTTAGCTGTTCCGCAACGGTATCGAGCAGGTACTCATCAGCCGCATCCCAGGCTTGCAGCAGCTCTCGTGGCCGTTTCGGCAGCCGGTTCAGCTCAAATTCGCCTTGAGCAACAGTCAAACGGATAGTCATGAGTTTCAGCAATTAGAAAATAGAATGCATATGATACGGACTTGACTGATTAACACCGATAAAATCCGTCTAATCAGTATCGTTGATAATCTATTGTTAAATAAGTTTTACTCTGCCGGGTGCTGGCAAATGGGACTAAGCACGCGACATGAATTTCCCTGTCTCGGTATTGATCTTAATCAGCTCATCAGTCTCCAGATATTCAGGCACCTGAACCTCCAGCCCTGTCGTCACCCTAGCTGTCTTGGTACGTCCGGATGCGGTCGCCCCTTTAATGGACGGAGCTGTCTCCACGATCGCCAATACCACAGAGCTCGGCAATTCAATCCCCAACACCGCATCATCCACCAACAACGCCACGATACCCTCAAGCCCTTCAGTTAAATACTCAATCTGGCCATCCAAATCTTCGCTACTCAAACTGTACTGCGTGTAATCCTCCATATCCATGAAGATATAATTATCTCCGTCGACATAAGAAAACTGCACCTTAGCGCGCACCAGATCAGCATCCTTAAAAAAATCATCGCCTTTTAACGACTCATCCAGTTTTTGACCGGTTTTAAGATTAGTAAAACGAATTTTATATAAAGTTGATGCACCACGGGACGATGGACTTTTAGCATCAACCTGCTTAACCGCGTGCGGTATGCCGTTTATCTCAACTACCATTCCCCTCTTTAAATCACTCGCCTTTGCCACACAGATTTCCTCTTGATTAAACTTGCCGATAAAATTGCAGCAAGGATTTATATTAAAACAGTGTTAAGTATTAACCCGACTTAAGCCGCCGTTAAAAGCCATTATATCGTAGAATTTAGGCTTAAAGCGGTAACTTGGATCGAGCGTCTGACTTGGAAAATCATCCGTATCTTCAATTCAGGAGGAAATGTGGAGGTGAGATTGGGACTCGCGTGTGAAGC